>JAPLPC010000332.1 GCA_026400425.1 Hyphomicrobiales bacterium
GAACGAAGATTGTCATGGCCGGATGTACCCTAGCCATCTTCCGCGCTCACTTCCCGCCGAACAGCTGGTCCAGCTTCGCACCGGCATTCAGATGCTCCGCGTTCAATTTGTCCCAGCCGCCGAACTCGTCTTCGACGCGATACAGTTTGACGTCCGGGAACTTGTCCTTGTTCTTCGCCATCACGTCTTTGTCGGTGACGCGATTGTAGCCTTTGACTTCGATGGCCTGGGCTTCCGGCGAATACAGGAATTCGAGATAAGCGGTGGCCAGCGCGCGGGTGCCGTGCTTGTCGACGAATTTGTCGACGACCGTCACGGGGAATTCCGCCAGCACGCTGGTCGGCGGCACGATCACTTCGTACTTGTCCTTGCCGGCCAGGTCGCGGATCGACGAGGTCTCGGCCTCGAAGGTGATCAGCACGTCGCCGGTGCCGCGCTCCACGAATGTCGTGGTCGCCGCGCGCCCCCCGGTGTCGAACACCGGGACATTGGCGAACAGCTTCTTGATGAAGGCGTCGGCCTGTTCGGTGCTGCCATATTTGTTCTTCGCGAACGCATAGGCTGCGAGATAGGTATAGCGCGCATTGCCGGAGGTCTTCGGGTTCGGGAAGATCACCTGCACGCCGGGCTTGACCAGGTCCTCCCAGTCCTTGATGCCTTTGGGGTTGCCGGCGCGCACGAGAAATGCCGGCAGCGAGTAATAGGGCGACGAATTGTTCGGCAGCCGCGTCGCCCAGTCCTTCGGGATCAGCTTGCCGCGATCGTACAGCACCTGCACGTCGGTGACCTGGTTGAAGGTGACGACATCGGCCTCCAGCCCTTCGAGGATCGACCGCGCCTGCCGCGACGAGCCGTTATGCGACTGGTTGATGGTGATGTCCTGGCCCGTTTTGGCCTTCCACTGCTTGATGAAGGCGGCGTTGAGCTCGACATAGAGTTCGCGCGCGATGTCGTAGGAGACGTTCAGCAGCGTGGTTGGCGTCTGCGCCTGGGCGGGGCCGGCAACGCCGACGGCGAGCGTGGCAAGGCCGGCAGCGAGAGTGGTCAGAAAGCGGTTCACGAAAATCCCCTGCGTTTGGACGGGTCGTTGCGGAGCGGACGGGCGGATGCGGCATTTCGTCTAAAACGGCCCGGAATTTGCCATGCAGCGCAGAGCCGAGTTGCAATCACCGAGCCGCGTGCCGCGACGAGAAGAACGATCTCCAATGTCTGCAGCCTGAAGTCAAAAATTCTACGGCTAGAACGATTAAAAGAAGAAATAATATTCTCTTTACCTCGCTGGTTGGAGAGATATATAGAAAATAATTCCAGTCAACCCTGAAGTTTCGGGGCAGCGGAGTTCAGATGCGCTTTCTGCCTGTCTTTCTCGATTTGCAGGCCGGCCCGATCCTCTTGATCGGCGGTGGCGAACTCGTGCGTGCAAAATTGCGGCTGCTGCTGGCCGCCAATGCTCGCATTCGCTGGATTGCGATCGATGGCGATCGCAGCACGGCCGGGCTCGATCCGGCCGCCGCTGCCACCATCGAACATGCCGAGGGCGATCCGCTCACTGCCGACCTCTCCGGCGTGATCGCCGTGATGTGCGCCGGCGCCGGCGCTATCGGCCCGGCGATGGCCGACCGCACCAAGGCGATCGGCCTGCCGGTCAATGTGATGGACGACCTCGCCAATTCGACGTTCATCTTTCCGGCCATCGTCGATCGCGGCGATGTGGTCGTGGCGATCGGCACCGGCGGCACCTCGCCGGTGGTGGCGCGTCGTGTGCGCGAGGCGATCGAGGCGGGGCTGCCGGCACGGATCGGCGATCTCGCATCGTTCATTGGTCGCTGGCGCAAGACCATCAATCACAAGATCGCGGAAGCGCCGTTGCGCCGCCGGTTCTGGGAGCGTGTGGTCGATGGCGACATCGGCGCCAAGGTTCTCGCTGGCCGCGCTCACGAGGCCGAGCAGGCGATCGCTGACATCGGCGATCTCACGGCGTATGCCGGCGCCGCGCAGGATGGTGCCGTGAATGGCCATGTCACGCTGGTCGGTGCCGGCCCCGGCGATCCCGATCTTCTCACCATCAAGGCACTCCGCGCACTGCAGGATGCCGATGTCGTTTTCTACGACGAACTGGTGTCGCCGGAAATCCTCGATCGCATCCGCCGCGACGCATCGCGCGTGCCGGTCGGCCGCCGTATCGGCAAGCCCGGGATCGGACAGGATGAGATCTGCCGACTGCTGGTCGAAGCGGCGCAGGCGGGCCAGCGCGCGGTGCGCTTGAAAGGCGGCGATCCCTTCATCTTCGGGCGCGGCGGCGAGGAGATCGAAGCGCTGCGCGCGGCCAGCGTGTCTTATTCGATCGTGCCGGGCATCACCGCAGGCCTCGGTGCTGCTGCGATGTTCGAGACGCCGCTGACCTATCGCGGCGAAGCGCTCCGCGTCACTTTTCTAACGGCGCATAAAGAAAAAGACGCCGACAAGGTCGATTGGCACGTTCTCACCGACGAGAAAATGACCGTCGTTATCTATATGGGCATGACGGCCGCGCCGGCGATCCGTGCCGGTCTGCTCGCGGCTGGTCGCTCGCCGCAAACGCCGGTCGGTGTGTTCGCGCGCGTCACCCGGCCCGATGCCCAGGCCGCTGTCGGCACGCTCGATGATCTTCCCGCATTGGTCGAACGCATCGATGGCGGACCGGCCATTCTCATCGTCGGCGACGTCGTGGCGCATTCCGCGCCCTGGCGCGCCATGAACATCGACAAACTCGTCTCAGACATGTTGGTAGCCGCCGAATGACGTCTCCCTTGCAACAGAAAATCAAGATCACCGGCCCCTCGGTGGTGACGGCCAACCGCACCTGGGATGGCATCGTGATCTATCGCGATACGCAACAGGGCTGGACGGATGAGCTCGCCGATGCCGCCATCGTGCGCACCGCAGACGAGGCGCGTGCGCTGCTCGCCGAATCCACCGCTGATGACGTCGATGCCATCGGCCCCTATATCGCCCCGGTGATCGTCCGGGACGATGGTGCGATCGAGCCCGGCAATCTGCGTGAGCGGATCCGGCGTCAGGGCGTCACCATCGATTTGCCGATCCCGGCCTGAAAGATTCCACATGTACGCTTATGATGAAATCGACCGGACGCTGGTCAACGAGCGCGTTTCGGAATTCCGCGATCAGGTGAAGCGCCGGCTGTCCGGAGAACTCACCGAAGACGAATTCAAGATGCTGCGGCTGATGAACGGCGTCTACCTGCAACTGCATGCCTATATGCTGCGGGTCGCCATTCCCTACGGCACGCTGTCGGCGCCGCAATTGCGCAAGATGGCCCATGTGGCGCGGCGCTATGACCGCGGTTACGGCCATTTCACCACCCGGCAGAACATCCAGTTCAACTGGATCAAGCTCGCCGATCTGCCGGATGCGCTGGAAGATCTCGCCTCGGTCGGCATCCACGCGATGCAGACGTCAGGCAACTGCGTCCGCAACGTCACCACCGATCAGTGGGCCGGCGTCGCGCCGGGTGAAGTGGAGGATCCACGGATCTGGGCCGAATTGCTGCGTCAATATTCGACCATGCATCCGGAATTCACCTATCTGCCGCGCAAGTTCAAGATCGCGATCACCGCATCGGACCACGACCGCGCGGCGATCAAGGTGCACGACATCGGCCTGCGTCTGCTCAAGAACGCGAGCGGCGAAACCGGTTTCGAGGTGCTGGTTGGCGGTGGCCTCGGCCGAACGCCGTTTATCGGCAAGGTCATCAAGCCGTTCGTGGCCGGCCGCGACATTCTCAGCTATGTCGAGTCGATCTTGCGCGTCTACAATCAGTATGGCCGTCGCGACAACATCTACAAGGCACGCATCAAGATCCTCGTGCATGAACTCGGCATCGAGAAATTTTCCGCCGAGGTGGAGGAGGAGTGGCAGGCGATGCGCGACAGCGCGTTGCAGCTCGACGATGAGATCGTGGCCGATATCCGCTCGCGCTTCCAGTATCCCGGCTACCAGACGCTCTCGGATACGCCCGACGAATTGACGGCGGCCTCGGCCGATCCGCAATTCGAGCGCTGGCTCAACAACTCCGTCGCCAAGCACCAGAAGCCGGGCTATGCGATCGTGACCCTGTCGCTGAAGCCGATCGGCGGCCCGCCCGGCGATGCCACGGCCGACCAGATGGATGCGATCGCCGACCTCGCCGATAAATACTCGTTCGGCGAAATCCGCGTCGGCCACGAGCAGAACCTGGCGCTGCCCAACGTTGCCAAGCGCGATCTGCCCGCATTGTGGCAACGGCTCGACGAACTCGGCCTGGCAACGCCGAACGTCAATCTGATCACCGATATCATCGCGTGTCCCGGCCTCGATTACTGCTCGCTGGCCAATGCGCGCGCGATTCCGATCGCCCAGGAACTGACACGGCGTTTTGCCAATCATGAACTCGCCGAGATGATCGGCCGCCTGCACATCAATATCTCCGGCTGCATCAATGCCTGCGGCCATCATCACGTCGGCCATATCGGCATTCTCGGTGTCGAGAAGAACAATGCGGAGTTCTATCAGATCACCATCGGCGGGCGCGCAGATGAGGGGGCGGTGGTGGGCACGCTGATCGGGCCTGCCGTGCCCTATGACGATGTCGCCAACGTCATCGAGGACATCGTCGAATCCTATCTGGCGCTGCGTGCGCGGCCGGACGAATTGTTCTATCAGACCGTCGAACGCCTCGGCGTCGAGCCGTTCAAGGAGCGCGTCTATGCCACTCGTTAAAAAGGGCGAGATCGTCGCCGATGCCTATCTGCATCTCGGAGACGAGGCGGAGATCCCCGAGAACGACTCGGCGCTCGTATTGGCAGCACGCTTCCTGGCCGATCCCGAGGCGATTTTGAATCGTGGTCACTCGACCGGAGTCATCTGGCCCAACAATCGGGATCTCGATGAACTGGTGCCGTATCTCGGCAAGCTCGGCGTGGTTGCTCTGGTGTTCCCGACGTTCCGCGATGGCCGGGCCTACAGCCAGGCACGTTTGCTGCGTGAGCGTTATGGCTACAAAGGCGAGTTGCGCGCGACTGGGCAGGTGCTGCGCGATCAGTTTGTGCTGATGGTGCGTGCCGGATTCGATGCCTTCGACGTCAGGAAGGATGCCGACGCCGATGCTTTTGCTGCAACGGTGAAGCGCTATTCGGTGTTCTATCAACCCACCGGCGACGGCCGCGTCACCGCGTTGCATCGGCGCATGCAGGCGCGGCTCGCGGCGAACACGCCGTAGCGGAAATGTCGCATCCGCCGTAGCGGTCTTCTGTGGCAGATTGTGGCCGTCACGACGTGATCATTGAAATCTGGTTTCGTTGACTTCGACCTCCAACTTTCGGAGATTCGATGCGTTGTCGGGTGGCGCTGTTGCCGTCTGCAACCGGAGACCACAATGATCGCTCGCTTGGCTCTCGTTCTCGCATCGACTCTCATCGCAGGCGCGGCCCATGCGGCCGATGTCACGCTGCTCAATGTGTCATACGATCCGACGCGCGAGCTCTATACGGAGTTCAACAAGGCTTTTGCGGCGCAGTACCAGAAAGAGACCGGCAAGAGCGTCGAGATCAAGCAGTCCCATGGCGGCTCGGGTTCCCAGGCGCGCTCGGTGATCGA
>JAPLPC010000414.1 GCA_026400425.1 Hyphomicrobiales bacterium
TCCGTCGCCATCGTGAGGGCCCAGCGTATCATTTAGACGAGGAAAGTCTCTTGTGAGATAGGCAACTTGGACACGTGCGCCCGGCTTATCCAACTTAAGTTGCTTCCAAGCATGATACAGCTTCTTTGCAAGTTTTTCCGCACCGAATAATAGTGACTGCAATCCAAATGCTTCGGGATTCGTCTGCGTTTTTATTTGATATCCTACTATGCGATCCTGCAGTCCCAGCACCACGTCATCAAAGCAACCAGCACCTCGGTCTGCAAGACCCACCCACTTCAATTGACCGTCGGCCAAACCCTCATAAATAAGGTGTGCCGCGAAATCGTACTGAGGGACGTAGCCTCTCATCGCACGCCGCTCTCCCTCACCCGAGGGAATTCTTGCTGTCCCTTCTAGCTGTTTGGCCATCTGTTGTAATCCGTGACGTTGATAAGTCATGCTGCGGACTGATCGCCCGCGTGGCCGTAAATCGACTGGTCCAGTGTTAGATAGAAAAATCTTATCGGCAAGTAACCCATTAACGCCACATACTTGCAATGGCTGTTCGTTCATGGACCCAGTTGCAGATCGTCGCTCGCTGATAACGTGGCGGCATAGGCGTTCGTCAGCCGCCGTCCCGCATGTGCTCGTTTAGAAATGGATCGCCTCGGACGACTTAATTTTTGGTCTTTTATCTGAAAGGCCACCTCAAGGCAGCAGCGGAGACGCTCCCCCCCTGCCACTTACTAACGAACTGCTGGAAACCGATGTTTCTAGTCTATCCTTCGCTGAAGGTCGCACCGATACCCGCAGTCAATGCCTATTGCGCAACGCGGTACCGGTGAGTCGATTTGACTCATCGATGTGCTCTTGCCGCATAAACTGAGTGCGTTACGTTCGTGTCAACGGTCATTGACTACGATGTCCATGAGTCTCACCGCTTATCCTAAGATCCTTGTCGTTCGGGAAGCCTTGTATCGGAAGCATCGCGAGCTTCATGGACGCAGTTTCGATGCGATCGATATAGTCACCGGCCTGTTTCGGGCCGGCCTGATTAGCAATCTTTATTGTAAAGCGCGACCAGATCAGCTTCGGCCTCAGGACGGAAGCTGACCTCGTAACTCACGGCTTGGCCTTGGCCTGTTCATCGTGATGAGCACGTAGCCGGGCAAAGACGTCCTTTGCCGAGATATCGGGGCCGGAGCCATCCAAGGCGACGCGCAGCTTGTCGCGCAGGATTTGGTTGAGTACCTCCTCCTCGCGATCCAGCGCGCGCAGACCGGCGCGAACGATCTCACTGGCGGAATCATATTCGCCCGAAGCGAGACGGCGATCGATGCTGGTCTGCTGATTGCCAAGGGTGACGGTGATGGGCTTGCTGTTTCGCATGGACACATCCTCTGTCCGTATCATAGCACAGAGCATGACATCGTCATACTGAGAGATTGCCGATCGAGGTCCCGCTCGGTACCGACGCCCATCATTCCGGGCCATCGCCTATTCGCTGCATCCGGATACGCCGTCAGCGACAGTCACCAACAATCCTTGATTTGAGCCGTTCAGACATCGCCGCAAATCGACGGTTGATGGGAGCATCAATGAAATCATTTGGATTGAGTTTACGACCGATCCGGTTCTCAAGACATGCGACACAGAGCTTGCCGTCATCATCGGGGTTCGCGCTCAACCACAGACTATCATGGACCATGTAATACTCATCAGGCGTGATGAACGTGACTTCCGCTCCACAGTCCAGGCAAGTCCCGTCTAGTCGCTGCAGTTCGTCTTGGGTGTACACCATCTCGGCACCTAATGCTGTCGATGGCGATCCATCATGTCGCGCATCGAATAGATGAAGGCACGAAGCCTCGCGCTGCTCAACATTTGTCACGAGACTACGTAAACGGCCCGTCTACGATGCCGGTGACGCCCGTTAGGATATACTCATGCGGATTGCTTCGCCGCGACAGAATGGGCGCTGCTGTATCGGCGATCTATGTGCCGCCGCCGGGCGCCGCAGGCGACGGGACCAAGCCCGGAATCTCGACATCGGAATCTCCGTGGAGCCAGGCGACTCCGTCATTCCGGGTTCGCGCAAGAGCGCGCCCCGGAATGACGAGCGTTGTTGAGCTCACTGCCCCGCCGGCGCATCCGTGTTGAACACCTCGCCTTGCGGCACCCAGGTCTTGCCATCGAATCGCGCGATCTGCATCTGCGTGTAGGGCGCGTAGCGGTCAGGGCGCGTCGAGATCGTGATGCCGGGCAGCAAGAGCGGCGCGGCGACCTTGTTGAGGTTGGTCGCCTGCTTCAGCAGGTTGTCGCGGGTGAGATCGTTGCCGCACATCTCGATGATCTTCACGGTCATATAGGCCGAGATGTAGCCGGTGACATTGCTGCCGTCGGCGATGTCGCCGCGCGGATACCATTTGGCGATGAAGGTCTTGAACTCCTTCATGTCGGGCGCCTCGTCGAAGGTCGGATCGGTCGGTCCCTTGAACGCCAATGCGGTCAAGACGCCGGTGGAGGCCTCCAGCCCCGCGGGCTCCATGGCGCCCTTGATGGATGACGATACGCTGACCACGAAGTTCAGCGGCTTCCAGCCGAGTTCGTGGACCTTGCGGATCGCCTGCGCACCGAATTTCGGCGTCGCCATGGTGAACAGCGTATCGGCGCCCGACGCCTTCAGCGCGACGATCTGCGAATCCACCGTGGGATCGGAGACCTCATAGGTGACCTCCTTGACGATCATCGTCTTGGCCTTGTCGCCGAGACCGTCTTTCAGGCCCTTGACGTAATCCTTGCCGGCATCGTCGTTCTGCGAGAACACGCCGAGCTTGGCATCCGGCTTGTTCTTCAGCAGATACTTCGCGAAAATCATGCCTTCCATCTGGTAGGGCGGATACAGCTGCGTGGTCCAGGGGAAGTTCTTCGGATCGTCCCACTTCGCCGCCCCCGTCGAGATGAAGAGCTGTGGCACCTTCTTCTGATTGAGATATTTCTGGATCGCCGTATTGGTCGGCGTGCCAATGGTGCCGATGATCGCCAGCACTTCGTCCTGTTCGACCAGACGCCGCGTCTGCTCCACCGTCTTCGGCGGCGAATAGGCATCGTCCAGCGAGATCAGCTTGATCTTGCGCCCATTGACGCCGCCTCGGGCGTTGATCATCTCGTAATAGGCTTCTTCGATACGCCCCTGGGTGCCATAGGCCGAAGCCGGGCCGCTATAGGGCATGGTCTGACCGATCTTCACTTCGGTATCGGTGACGCCCGGCCCGTATTTATTCTGGGCAATCGCGGAATGGGTCGCGACCAGCATGAAAGCGCCGGCTGCCGCAAGAGCAACACGTATCGTCATGGCGTATCTCCCCTATATGTGGCCGCACTCTGTGTTGCGTGCCATTGCAGAACAATCAGATCGCTTGCACATCCTCTTCGTGGTGCTTGGCCTGGCTCCGTTTCGCCGATACTCTGCCGCGCTTGCGCAGCATCAGTGCATTCAGCGTCGGCTTTGACGGCTTCGGCTTCAGCATGCCTTCGACGGTATCGATGAAATTCTCCATCGTCGCCGCCATACTCCAGACCCGGTGCGCAGCGCCGCCCTCGAGCGCCGCCTCGCGCGACGACATCGCCGCGCGCAGATAGAGCGACATCAGCATCAGGCGCTGATTGACGAGATCGGGATCAATATCTTTCAGAAATACGCGGATATGCGCCAGCGCACGGTCATAGCCCGACGCCCATTTGCCCTCCAGCGCATCCATGAACATCTGCCGATGGCTCATCTGCAGCATGGTGATGAAGCGGATATAGCTGTCTTCCTTCGGCGGCTGGCTGCCGTCACCGGCGAGATCGGAGGCGAGATTGGTCGACGGCCAGACCAGGCATCCGATGATTTCGCGCAGATGGCGCGGACCGCCCCGGACCTCGATCGCATCCAGCATCGCATTGCGGCGATCGTCGATCAGCCTGGCGCCATCGGCCACCAGCTCGCGCGCAAGTTCATCCTTGCTGCCGAAATAGTAGTGCAGCGAGCCGGAATTGCGTTGCCCGGCAGCGACCACGATGTCGCGCACGCTGACGCCGTCATAGCCACGATGCGCGAACAGACGACGCGCCGCGGTCTTCAGCAAATCTCGGGTGCCCGTCTCCGCCATATTGACAAAGCTGTCACAGGGTTCACATTAGGTCAATTGCTTTAAGCGAGCGTTTTAGTCTAGCAGTGCACCAGGGAGAACGCCATGAACGAGCTGGATTTCAGCGGCAAGACCGTCCTCGTGGTCGGAGGATCGAGCGGCATCGGCAACGGCATCGCCCATGGTTTTCGCGAGAAAGGCGCCGAGGTTCACGTCTACGGCACGCGCGCCACTGCTGCCGACTACAAGGGCGAAGAGGGTTCGGATCTGAGCGGCTTGCACTATGCGAAGCTCGACGTCAGCAACTCCGCCGAGATCGACGCGATCAAGCCCGCGTTCGGGAAGCTCGACGTGCTCGTGCTTGCGCAGGGCACGGTGCTCTACAAGCGCGCCGAATTCGCGATGGAAGGCTTTCGCAAGGTGATGGAAGTCAACCTCATGAGCCTGATGGCCTGCGGTGCAAAATTTCACCCGATGCTGAAGGCGAGCGGCGGCAGCTTCATCATCGTTTCATCCACCGCGGCCTTTCACGCGACCAAGGGCAACCCATCCTACAATGCGTCGAAGACCGGCGCTGTCGGCCTGGTGCGCACGCTGGGCGAAGCCTGGGCGGAAGATGGCATTCGCGTCAACGGCATCGCGCCGGGTCTGGTCGATACCAAGCTGACCAAAGTGACGACGAGCAATCCAAAGCGACTGGAAGGCGCGCTGGAGCGCATTCCGCTGAAGCGATTGGGCACGCCCGCGGACATGGCCGGCGCCGCGCTGTTCCTGGCGTCGCCGCTGTCGTCCTACATCGTCGGTCAGAGCCTGATCGTCGATGGCGGTCTGATCCTGTAAATTTTCAACGGCGCATGACCAGATCCACGAACCGGCACCACTTTCTGAATCACGCGCGCATCACAAGAGAGCGAGAACCGCCATGGCCTGGGATTTCGAAACCGATCCGGACTATCAGAAGCAGCTCGACTGGGTGGCCGATTTCATCGCCACCGAGGTGATGCCGCTCGATCATCTGCTCGGCAGCCCGTATGACACCAAAGACGAGGCGCGCAACAAGGCGGTGCGCCCGCTGCAGGCCAAGGTGAAAGCGCAGAAGCTCTGGGGCTGCCATCTCGGCCCCGAACTCGGCGGCCAGGGCTATGGCCAGGTCAAGCTGGCGCTGCTCAACGAGATCATCGGCCGCTCCGTCTATGGCCCGACCGTGTTCGGCTGCCAGGCACCGGATTCCGGCAATGCCGAGATCCTCGCGCATTACGGTACCGATGCGCAGAAGAAAGACTATCTGCAGCCGCTACTGAATAACGAGATCGTCTCGTGTTTCGCCATGACCGAGCCACAAGGCGGCGCCGATCCCGGTGTGTTCACCACCCGGGCCACGCGCACCAACAACGGCTGGCGCATCGACGGCGAAAAGTGGTTCGCCTCCAATGCGCGCTTCGCGGCGTTCTTCATCGTCATGGTCGTCACCAATCCGGAAGCGCCGCTGGCATCGCGCTGCTCGATGTTCATCGTTCCAGCAGGCGCGCCCGGGCTCTCCATCGTACGCAATGCCGGCTATGGCGACCATAGCGAGTCCCATGCCTATCTGCGCTTCGAGAATGTCGAGGTGCCTGAGGATGCCATGCTCGGCAGCGAAGGCGGGGGCTTTCTGGTCTCGCAGGTGCGGCTTGGCGGCGGCCGTATCCATCACGCCATGCGCACGATTGCCTCCGCCCGCACCGCCTTCGACGCCATGTGCCAGCGTGTGCTGTCACGGCGCACCAAGGGCGAGGTGCTGGCCGAGAAGCAGACCGTGCAGGAGAAGATCGCGGATTCCTGGATCGAGCTGGAGCAATTCCGCTTGCTGGTGTTGCGCACCGCTTGGCTGATCGACAAGCATCAGGACTACAAGAAGGTGCTGAAGGATATCGCCGCGGTGAAGGCTGCGATGCCGATGGTGTTGCACAATATCGCCGGCCGCGCGTTGCATCTGCACGGCTCGATCGGCCTGTCGCGCGAGATGCCCTTCGCGCAGCAGGTGATCGATTCCTACTTCCTGGGTCTCGCCGATGGCCCCACCGAAGTGCACAAGGTCACCGTCGCCAAACAGGTGTTGCGCGGCTACACGCCGACCAATGCGCTGTTCCCGGCCTATCACCTGCCGCAGGTTCGCGAACGCGCACGCGAGCACTATCCCGACATCGTGCCCAACGGCACGCATTGAGGATGGGATCATGAGCGAGGAAGCCTGGCAGCAGCTCGTCGATCTCGATGCCTTGCGCGGCTGGATGGATGCGCAGGGTCTCGGCCGCGGCGGGCTTGAAGAGGTAACGCCGCTGGCGGGCGGCACGCAGAACGTGCTGCTGCGCTTCAGGCGCGATGGCCGCACCTATGTGCTGCGCCGCTCACCGGCACATCCGCGCGGCGACGGCAATGCCACCAATCGGCGCGAAGCGCGTGCGCTTGTCTCATTGGCTGCAACGGAGGTGCCGCATCCACACCTCATTGCCGCCTGCAGCGACACCGACGTGATCGGCGCGGCGTTCTACCTGATGGAGCCGATCGACGGCTTCAACGCCACCGTGGCATTGCCGGCGCTGCATGCGAGCGACGCCGCGATTCGCCGCCGCATGGGCTTTGCGCTGGTGGACGGCGCGCTGGCACTGTCGCGGGTGGATCATGTCGCGGTCGGCCTGTCGGACTTCGGCAAGAGCGACGGCTTCCTCGAACGCCAGGTGCCGCGTTGGCGCGCGCTGCTGGAGAGCTATCACGACTACAAGGAATGGCCGGGGCCAGCGGCGATCCCCGGCATCGACGCGGTGGCGGACTGGCTGACGGCGAACCGCCCCATCCATTTCACGCCGGGCATTTTGCATGGCGATTATCACCTCGCCAATGTGATGTTTCGCCCCGACAGCGCCGAACTCGCCGCCATCGTCGACTGGGAGCTGTGCACCATCGGCGATCCCCTGCTCGACATGGGCTGGATCATGGCGACGTGGCCCGATGAGAATGGGCACACCACATCCGAGATCGGCATCAAGCCGTGGGACGGCTTTGCACGTATCGACGAGTTGATGGCGCATTACGCAGCGAACTCATCGCGCGATTGCACCCAGCTTCAATGGTATGGCGTGCTCGGCTGCTACAAGCTGGGTCTGATCCTGGAAGGCACCTATGCGCGCGCCTGCGCCGGACTCGCCGCGCCAGCGACGGGCGATCGACTGCATCGGTCCTGCATCAAGCTATTCGAACGGGCGCTGGGATGGCTGGAGCGGGGATCCGTCGGTTAATCGTCATCCACCGACGGTCATCCCCGCAAAAGCGGGGATGACGCGGACGTGGCGCCTTACTCCGCCGCCTGCAGTTGCTTCTCGCCGACCATCGGCAATCCCTCCTCGATCGGATACTTCACATCGCGGCTCCATTCGTTCCAGGAGCCGAAATACATCCGCACATCCATGACGCCGGCATTCTTCAGCGCCAGGAACGTGTTCGACGCGCGCGCCCCCTTGAAGCAATAGAGATAGACCGTGGTGGCCGGCGTGATGCCGACAGTGGCGCATTCGGCGAGGATCTCGTTCTTCGACTTGAAGCGCGGGCCTTCAGCTGTCGGCTTCATCATGCGGTACCATTCGATCCACACCGCGCCGGGAATGCGGCCCATGCGCGGGCAGAAATCCCGGCCATAGGGCGAGGAGCTTTCGCCGATCCATTCATCGACGTCGCGCACATCGAGAATCGCGATCGATGGATTGCCGAGCGCCGCCTGCATGGTGGCGGCATCGATCAGGATCGACCCGGCTTCGGGCTTGACGGCGAACGAGGCCGGCACCGGCGTCGGCACATCGGTGGTGGTCGGCATGCCCTTCTGCGTCCAGGCCTCATAGCCGCCATGCAGCACCTTGATCTTGGGATAGCCCAAGAACTCGAGCAGGAAATAGCCGCGGCAGGATTGGCCGAAGCCTGAATTCATCGACTGCTCATAGATCACGGCGGTCTCGGCACCGGACAGGCCGGCGCCACCGAAGGCGTCGGCGAATTTTGTTTTCAATTCATCCATGCCTTCCGGTGTCGACGTGGCCAGGAACGTAAAGATCTCGTGGAGATTGACGGCGCCGGGAATGTGCCCGGCGGCATAGGCATCGGGATTGCGCGTGTCGATGACGACACAGGGCTCCGATTTCATGAACGTCGCGAGGTCGTCTGCGGAAATGAGAACATCTGCCATTTCAAGCCTCCACTGTGTTGAACATCGTTGGTGAACCGTCGATCCTGGGCCGCAAGTCAGGTCAGTGAGCGCTGTCTCCCTGCTGTTCGCGCGCATTGTCTGCGAGCATCTTCCGGAGCTGTTTGGTGGCGGGGGTGACGATCGCCACGAAATAGGCCTCGCGCAGGCGGCGCTGCGCGCGATGGGATTTGAGATAGCCGCGCGCGCCACAATGCAGCATCGCGGCATGGGCTGCGGCCACCGCTGCTTCACCCGCGCGCAAGCGCAGATCGACGACGGCGCGCCAGTAGTCGTTGCTGGTCTCATAGGGTGTGGCCGCCAGCAGCATCGTCTCGGCTTCCATCTGCGTCAGCAGGCCTGCAAAATCCTCCGGCTGCTGCGGCAGGAAGCAATTGACGTGCGCCAGCGAGGGCTTGACGCCCTCCATGATCGCGACGCAGTCGCGGATGAGGCCGAGCCCCATCCCCATCTGCATCAGGATGAAACCGGCGCGAATCCGTTTCACGAAGGGCATGGCCGGTGCGGCCAGCACCTGGTCGTCGGGGATGAAGACGTCGCGGAATTGCACCGCATAGGTGCCGGTGCCATCCATGGCGAGGAACGGCTGGCATGGCGTCAGCACCAGATTATCATCGGCACAGTCGGCGATGAACATCACCTTCTCGCCCGTCTCCTCCACCTCGAAGATGGTGCCGAACAGATGATCGGGGCCGAGATTGGACACCCACGGCAAGGCGCCGCGCACGATATAGCCGCCTTCGCTGCGACGGCCTTTCAGCTTGAGTTTCTCGATGCCGAAAAAACTCTTCATGGGATTGGAGAGGCCGGTGCCGCCCAGCGTTTTGCCGCTGGCGGCGGCGCCGAGATATTTCGCCTTCAGCGCAGCGTTATCGGAATTGAGGATGTACCAGACCAAAGTGTTCTGGCACCACGCCATGAAGGCGCTCGAGCCGCAGGTTTCGCCGATGGCGGAGATGCCGGCGATGGTGTCGCGGAGATCCGCATGGGCGGACCAGGCGCCGGCCTCGCCGAGACGACGCAGCGCCTGATCGGGATAGATCGTGCCCTCGTCGATCTCCAGCGCGATCGGCGTCAGCTCGCGCCGCGCGAGCGCGGTGATGCGATCGACGAGCGGCTCCGGATCCGCGACGTCTTCGGATATCCGAACGGCAGCCATTGTGGTCATCGTCGTCTCCGTTACTTGCAGAAAGGGAGGAGGCGGCCGCATCGCTGCGGCTGCTTCGTTCTCAGACCGATCTCCCGTCAGCGCGAGGTCAGGGAAAGCCGTGAGCTTTCCCCTTAGCGAAGCGACGCGGCAATCCAGAAACGAGGGGCATAAAGAACTGCATTGCTTCGCTTCGCTCGCAATGACGGCCGATAGACGTGGTACTCGGCTACGCGCTGACTTCCAGATTGACCGGGCGCGTGAACGTGTTGGCGACGGGCGACCACTTCTTGACGTGATCGATCAGCGCATCGATCTCGGCTTGCGGGACGCCCTCGCATTCCATCTCGACCTTGATGCGCACATCGGTGAAGCCGACCGGCTTTTCGCTGATGTCGCCGGTGCCCCAGACGGCGGTGATGTTGAGGTCGCCTTCGAGCTGCAGTTCGAGCTTGTTGACGGTCCAGCCGCGATGCACGGCATTGGCGTGCAGGCCGACGGCGATGCAGGAGCCGAGGGCCGCCAGCGAGGCTTCGGAGGGATTGGGCGCGGTGTCGTCGCCGAGCAGCGCCGGTGGCTCATCGACGATGTAGGGCGGCAGGTTGCGGATATAGTTGGCGTGGCGGAACTTGCCTTCGGCGACCGTTTTGCATTTGAGCGTCTTGATGACGTTCGGATTGGCCTTGCCATTGGCGATCAGCTGTTCGAGCCCGCCTTTGTCGATCGGTGCGAGGCAACCGGTCAAAGCGGTCTTGGCGGCAACAGCGGTCATGGACGTCTCCCTGGATAAAAGTACAGAACGGTCTGTAGCTTTGCACGATGTGTGCCAGACCGCAGGGGAGATGCCTGCTCAATGATTTCAACAGGTTGCATCGACGGCGCCATAACGGGCGCGCCCAGATATCGAGCAGGCCTGCTGATTCGGCCGCCAATCGCTCGAATCTTGATCAGAAGCCGCGGGCTTGGCTTGCAGACACGCCCGCGCATGTCATATTGACGCGGCAATGACCGATCTCAATCCGCAGGACGCCGACAAGACCACGCCGCGCGAGCGGCTGATGGACGCTGCGACGAAGCTGTTCTGCCAGAACGGCATCAACGCCACCGGCATCGATGCGATCGTGGCGGAGGCCGGGACGGCCAAGACCACGCTGTACAAGATCTTCAAATCAAAGGGAGATCTGGTCGAGGCCGTGCTCGAGACCGAGGGCCGGAGCTGGCGTGCGTGGTTTCTGGCCGCCATCGAAGCGCCGCCGACGCCGCGCGAAAAGCTCGGCGCGATCTTCCCGGCCCTGCGCCAATGGTTCGGCGAGTCCGACTATACCGGTTGCGTCTTCATCAATGCGGTCGGCGAGCACCCAAAGGACGAAACCCGGCTGCGCGATCTCACGATCCAGCATAAGACGTTCATTCTCAAGCACATAGGCCAACTGGCCGGCGCTGCGGGCGCGGCCCGCCCGGACGCCTTGGCGCATCAGCTCGGGCTGCTGATGGACGGCGCCATCGTTGCCGCCATGGTGACGCGGGACCCCGGCGTTGCCGATGCCGCGGGCCAGGCGGCCACCGCATTGCTCGACGGTGCTTGCGGGCCGGCAAAGCCAAAGCGCAAGAGAACGGTCGTTCTCCAGGGTGGTGCCGCAGCGCTGGCAAAAGAAGACCTTAGTGTCGTCGAATAGTTGGTATTGAATGGCGTCATCCGACGGCACAAAGAATTGACGAAATATTCAGTCCTTCGTGTTTTTAAGGCGCACTTCCGACCGAATTAGGTTAGAAGGTCGCCGCAGAAGGGTGGCCCCGAACAGGGCCTATCCTTGCCGAATCCTTGCCCGAAATTTCCGCGCGACTAGAAAAATTCAGGACGTCAAAATGTCTCGCCAGGACGCGAACGCCGCCTTTGCCCTGTCATCGTTTCTGCAGGGCGCCAACGCCACTTATATCGACGATCTCTACGCCCGCTTCGAAAAGGATCCCTCCTCGGTCGATCCCGAGTGGCAGGAATTCTTCAAGAGCCTGAAAGACGCCCCCGCCGACGTGCAGCAGAATGCCGCCGGCCCGTCCTGGGAAAAGGCCAATTGGCCGGTCACTCCGAACGACGATCTCACCCACGCGCTGGATGGCAACTGGGCCAAGGTCGAAAAGGCCGTGGGCGCCAAGTTGGCTGCCAAGGCGGAGAAGGGCGAGCAGGTTCCGGTCGGCGACCTGATCCAGGCCACGCGCGATTCGGTCCGTGCGCTGATGCTGATCCGTGCCTACCGCATGCGCGGCCACTTCCACGCCAACCTCGATCCACTCGGCATCGAAGGCCAGAAGAACCACGAAGAGCTCGATCCGAAATCCTACGGCTTCACCGAAGCCGATTACGACCGCAAGATCTTCCTCGATAACGTCATCGGCCTCGAATACGGCACGCTGCGCGAGATCACCGCGATCCTGCAGCGAACCTATTGCCAGACTCTCGGCGTCGAGTTCATGCACATCTCGAACGGTGCGCAGAAGGCCTGGATTCAGGAACGCATCGAAGGTCCGGACAAGGAAATCTCGTTCACCCCGGAAGGCCGCCGCGCCATCCTGATGAAGCTGGTCGAGGCGGACGGCTTCGAGAAATTCTGCGACGTCAAGTTCACCGGCACCAAGCGCTTCGGTCTCGACGGCGGTGAATCGCTGATCCCTGCCCTCGAACAGATCATCAAGCGCGGTGGCAGCCTCGGCGTGAAGGAAATCGTCGTCGGCATGCCGCATCGCGGCCGTCTCAACGTGCTCACCCAGGTGATGGGCAAGCCGCATCGCGCGCTGTTCCACGAATTCAAGGGTGGCTCGGCCAATCCCGACGAGGTCGAAGGCTCGGGCGACGTCAAGTATCACCTCGGCGCCTCGTCGGATCGCGAGTTCGACCAGAACAAGATCCATCTGTCGCTGACCGCCAACCCGTCGCATCTCGAGATCGTCGATCCCGTCGTGCTCGGCAAGGTCCGCGCCAAGCAGGATCAGCATGGCGATCCGCCGGAAGAGCGCATCTCGGTGCTGCCGCTCCTGATGCATGGCGACGCGGCATTCGCCGGCCAGGGTGTTGTCGCGGAATGTTTCTCGCTGAGTGACCTGAAGGGATACCGCACCGGCGGTTCGATCCACTTCATCGTCAACAACCAGATCGGTTTCACGACCTATCCGCGCTATTCGCGCTCCTCGCCCTATCCGTCGGATGTGGCGAAGATGATCGACGCGCCGATCTTCCATGTGAACGGCGACGATCCGGAAGCGGTGGTGTTTGCGGCCAAGATCGCCATCGAGTATCGGCAGAAGTTCCACAAGCCTGTCGTCATCGACATGTTCTGCTATCGCCGCCACGGCCATAACGAAGGCGACGAGCCGGCGTTCACCCAGCCGGTGATGTACAAGAAGATCGGTGGTCACCAGACCACGCTCGATCTCTATTCCAAGCGCCTGATCGCCGAGAACGTGATCTCCCAGGCCGATTTCGACAAGGCGAAGTCCGACTGGCGCGCCAAGCTCGATACCGAGCTCGACGCCGGCACCAGCTACAAGCCGAACAAGGCCGACTGGATGGACGGCAAATGGTCGGGCCTCAAGATCGCGGGCGAAGACGAAGAGCCGCGCCGCGGCGTCACCGGTGTCGATGTCGCGAAGCTGCGTGAGATCGGGGCCAAGA
>JAPLPC010000091.1:0-16513 GCA_026400425.1 Hyphomicrobiales bacterium
CGATGGCGATCTTCGGCGGCGTGCTCGGCCTGTTCCTCACCGGCATTGCGTTCAGTGTCTCCGCGGCGATCGGCTTCATCGCATTGTTCGGCATCGCCGTCATGGACGGCATCCTGATCATCTCGCAATACAACCAGCTGATCGACGAAGGCATGGAGCGCATCAAGGCGGTGGTCAGAACCGGCGAGCTGCAGCTGCGCCCGGTGCTGATGACCTGCATCGTCGCCGGCATCGGGCTGCTGCCGGCTGCACTGTCCGAAGGCATCGGATCTCAGGTGCAGAAGCCGTTGGCGATGGTGGTGGTCACCGGCATGATGCTCGCGCCGCTGGTGATCCTCATCATTCTACCGGTTTTGATGACGTTCTTCGGCAGGCGTTCCAAGCAAGCCTGATTAAGACGGCGCAGAAAATCGTTCAGCGCCGGATCAAAAGCGCAACTTGCCCGTTACAAACAAATGTGCTGGGTTTGCCATTCTTTCGGGCATGGCCGGTTGCGGCGTACATGTTTGTGAATTTTCGCAGACATGGCATTGTCGCCGCTGGTCGCCTATGCGGGTTCCGCTTCAGAGAGTTTTGATGCTCACGCCATCCGATCCCGTCGATCTCACCAATTGCGACCGCGAACCCATCCATATTCCCGGCAGCATTCAGACCTACGGATGCTTGCTTGCCTGCGACGGATCGGTCGGGATGGTGCGGCGGCATTCAGCCAATGCCGGTGCGATGCTTGGTATCGATGGTCAGGTGAACGACCGTCGCCTCGATGACCTCATCGGCGAAAGCCCTGCACATGACATTCGCAACGCCATCGCCAAATGGGGCAGTCAGAAGCGTGCTGGCTTGCTGATCGATTTCAAAGTCGCTCACACCGACACCGTATTTAACGTCTCAGTGCACCGCCATCACGGCGTCAACATCGTCGAATTCGAGCCGGTCGATCCCGTCGATGCGACGCCGCCGCTGGAGTTGTCACGTTTACTGATCGGTCGCATCGGCCAGTGCAACGATCTCGACGTGTTGTTTGACAATGCGGCGCGGTTGCTGCGTGGCGCGCTCGGCTATGACCGGGTCATGATCTATCAATTCGCACAGGACGGCTCAGGTCGCGTCATCAGCGAGGCCAAGCGCGGTGATCTCGAGAGCTTTCTCGGACAGCATTTTCCGGCCAGCGACATCCCGCAGCAAGCGCGTCTTCTCTATCTGGAAAACACGGTGCGGATCGTATCGGATGCGTCGGGGGAACGCGTCGCCATCGTGCCGGAATTCGATGCGTCGGGCGAGCCGCTCGATCTGTCGTTCGCCCATCTGCGCAGTGTCTCGCCGGTGCATTGCGAGTATCTGCGCAACATGGGCGTCGGCGCCTCGATGTCGATCTCGATCATTCTCGATGGCGTGTTGTGGGGTCTGATCGCCTGCCATCATTATGCGCCGCGCGTGCTGTCGATGGAGAAGCGGATCGCTGCCGAAATGTTCGGCGAGTTCTTCGCCATGCAGCTCGCGGCTCTGATCCAGAAACGCAAACTCGCTGCCAGTGAACGCGCGCGTCGCTATCTCGATCAGTTGCTGCATGACGTGTCGCATCACGGCAATGTCGAGGATCTGCTCAAGGGCAATATTCGCGACTTCGGCGAGATGATGCCGTGCGATGGCGTCGGCCTGTTTTACAACAATAGCTGGACGGGCTTTGGCAAGGTGCCCCCTGCGAATGCCATCCCGGCCCTGATGGCGTTGCTGAACGCGGCGGCCGGCGGTCGGGTGTGGGCCACCAGCGCGCTGTCGGATCGATTGCCGGAGGCCGCCGATTACAGCGACAAAGTCGCCGGTGTGCTGGCGGTGCCGCTGTCGCAATTGCCACGCGACTATCTGCTGTTCTTCCGCTGTGAAGTCGCGCAGACCGTGAATTGGGCCGGCAATCCCAACAAGACCTATGAGATCGGCCCGCTCGGCGACCGCCTCACACCGCGCAAGAGTTTTCAGATCTGGAAGGAAACCGTGGAGCGGCAATCGGAGCCGTGGCTGCAAAGCGAGCGCGATACGGCAGAAGGAGCGCGTTCGGCGCTGGTGGAAGTCGTGATGCGTCATAGCGAACTGCTCGCCGACGAGCGCCACAAGGCCGATCTGCGCCAGAAGATGCTCAATGAAGAGCTCAATCATCGCGTCAAGAATATCCTGGCGCTGATCAAATCGCTGGTGTCGCATCCGGTCGAGCAGGGTCGCAGCATCGAGGACTATGTGAGCTCGCTGAAGGGCCGCATCCAGGCGCTCTCGCTGGCCCATGATCAGGTGATCCGCGGCGCTGGCGGCGGCGGGCTGAAGAGCCTGGTCGATGCCGAGCTGTCGCCCTATGCCGAGGCGGTCAAGCAGATCGAGATCACGGGCCCCGAAGTCATGCTCGACGCGCGCGCATATTCGGTGATGGCGCTGGTGCTGCACGAATTGGCGACCAATGCTGCCAAATACGGGGCGCTGTCAGTGAGCTCCGGCATATTCTCATTGACGTGGCAGCGGCTCGGGAACGACGATTGTGAAATCCATTGGCTGGAGCGCGGTGGTCCCCTCGTGACGCCACCGGCGACATTGGGATTCGGCTCGATGCTGATCGGCCGAAGCATCCCCTACGATCTCGGCGGCAAGAGCGATGTCGATTACGATCCCGCGGGCATGCGTGTGCGCCTGCTTATTCCCGCACGCTTCGTCACCTGGCCGGCAGCGCCGGCGACGCGGAAGCTGCAGGCCACGGTCAGCGACGACAAGCCGATTGCTTCGCTGCGCGGGCTCAATGTGCTGATGGTCGAGGACCAGCTGCTCATTGCGATGGATGTCGAGATCATGCTGGCCGGCGAGGGAACGGCACGCGTCGAGACAGCCGCGTCGGCCGCTGAAGCGACGGCGTTGCTGTCCAGCTTCAAGCCCGATCTTGCGATCCTGGATGTCAATCTGGGTTCGGGAACATCCCTTCCGGTCGCGCATATGCTGCGCGAATTAGGGGTGCCCTTCGTGTTCGCAACGGGATATGGCGAAACCAGCCTCATTCCGGCTTCGTTGGAGGACGTTGTCGTCATCCGCAAGCCGTATGATCTCGTTTCGCTAGTGACGGCGCTGGGGGCCGCGATGGCGCAAGGCGGCAAGGTGGATTAGAGCGTCCTCATCCGCCTGTCGGAACGTTTACTTTCCGTCTGGTGTGCGTAGCCCGTGCCACGCATCGCGCACCTGATGATAATGCACCTCCGGCAGATAGTCTGGCGTCTTCAGGCCAAGCGTCTTGACGTCGAGTCGGCCGATGGCGCTGAGCAGCGCATAGGACGCAATCACGCGGTCACGTTGCGCGCTGATCAAGCGCGCCTTCGCCAGGACCAGGTCCTGCTGGGTATTCAAGACTTCCACGATGGTGCGCTGGCCGCCGGCCGCTTCGCGCTGCACGCCCTGCAATGCAACGCCCGCGGCGCGCACTTCGGATTCGGCAGCGCTCACGGCGGTCTTGGCGCCTTCGTTGGACACCCAGGCGCCGATGGCGGCCGTGCGCGCCTGATTGCGGATCATCTCCAGCACCAGCCGGCTCTGGGTCGATAGCTCCTTGGCCTGTCGCGTCTGTGCCGCGGCAAGGCCGCCGTCATAGATCGGGGCGTTGAGCTGGCCGACGATCGAGGCCTGATCGGTCCCGAAAGATCCCAGCGTTTGATCCGACTGCCTCGATTTGCTGGCGCTTCCCTGCAAAGTGAGGGTCGGCAGCAAACTGCTCTCCGACACTTTGATGGTGGTCGTGGCCACATCGACGTCGAAACCCGCGGCGAGTACCGCCGGATGGCTCCTGAAAGCGTGTCCGATGGCATCCTCGCGACCGCGCGGAAGCAGTCGATCGATCGGATCGGCCGGATTGAGGCGGCTCGGCATCACGCCGACGACCTGGGCATAGGTGGCCTGGCTGATCGCAAGGGCGACCTCGGCGGCATTGAGGTCTGCCTGTCCGCGGGCGAGGCGGGCCTCGGCCTGCGACGTATCCGTCGGCGTCACGTCACCAGCATTGAGGCGCTTCTTGGCGATGTCGAGGGTCTCGCGCAAAGCGCCGACATTGGAGCGCTGGGCTTCCACCAGCGACTGGTTGGCGAGAACGTTCATGTAGACGGTGACGGCATCGAGCAGCACGCCCTGGCCGACATTGCGCAGCGCCTCGCGGCCCGACTGCACCTGGAACTCCGCAATACGGACGCTGTTGGCTGTCCTGTTCCCGTTATAGAGCGTCTGGGTGACGGTGACGCCAATCGTCCACGGCTTCAGCGTGGCGCCCTGGACCGTATTGTCGGGGAGCAGGTTGCGCACCGCCTGCAGGCCATAGCTCAGCGTCGCCATGACCTGGGGCCGATAGCCCGCCATAGCCTGCGGAACATTTTCGTCGGTTGCGCGCTGGCGCGCGCGCTCGCTATTGAGTTGTGGATTGGTCTGGTAGGCCTTGACGAGTGCGTCCGAAATCGTTTCGGCGCGTGCGTTCGCGATGGCGAAGACACTGCAGCCGAACAGCCCCAAAGCCGTTGCTGTCCGAAGCACATTCCGTGCGCCGCGACCCATTGTTACGCGATGACTGGTCATTTTGTCCCAAAGCGATCTTCGGATATCCGCCCCCGCTGACATCCAATCGTATGTTTAGAGGGCGATGCCAAGGGTGGCAAACCTTCCGGCGAAAAAGCTCCGGGCGTTCATGCGTTCCCCACAGCGCAATTTGAAGCGTTGATCCTGCTGTTTCTTCAAGACTCTAACGGCATCGGGCGGGGGATGGAATGCGACGACATGACCGCGCACTTGGTGAGCGCCTGTTGCATGATGGGCACATCTGCGGTGAGTCGCGAAACGGTACCTAACTCCGGTTTGCGCCACTCTTGGAATCGTGATGCCAGAAATTTTTACCGACGCTGATGCCATCGTCGAGGATATCATCCGTGACGTCGGTCCCACGCTCGTGGTCGGATTGCCGCTGGGGCTCGGCAAATCCAATCACATCGTCAATGCGCTGTACCGGCGCGCCGCGTCCGACCGCGGCATTGATCTCACATTCTTCACGGCACTGACCCTGGAGAAGCCGCGTCCGTCGAGCGAGCTGGAAAAGCGATTCATCGCGCCGGTGATCGATCGGCTGTTCGGCGGTTATCCCGATCTCGCTTATGCCGATGCGATCCGCACCGGCACGTTGCCTGCAAACGTTCAGGTCAACGAGTTCTTCTTTCTTGCCGGCAAATGGCTTCGCGTCGCTGATGCACAACAGCATTACATCTCCGCGAACTACACCCATGCCGCATCCTATCTGCTTGCGCGCGGCCTCAATGTCATTACGCAGCTCGTCGCCAAGCGTGTGATCGATGGCGTCGCGCGCTACAGTCTGAGCTGCAACACCGATACGACGCTCGATCTGTTGCGCGCACGCGCCGAGGGGCGGGCCTCGTTCAAACTCATTGGCCAGGTGAACTCGGCACTGCCGTTCATGCCGGGGCAGGGCGATTTGTCCGGGGATGAATTTCACGCGGTGCTGGAAAGCCCGGACACCGATTTCCCCCTGTTCGCGCCACCGTCGGAGCCGGTCGGTGATACCAAATACGCCATCGGCCTGCATACGGCTGGCATGATCCGCGATGGCGGTACGCTGCAGATCGGTATCGGTCAGATCGGCGATGCGCTGGCGCAGGGGCTGATCGTCCGTCATCGCGACAATGCGACGTTCAAGGCCGTGATGCGCCGATTGTCGCCGACCGCGACCATCCAGAATGAGACGTTCGAACGTGGTCTGTATGGCGTCAGCGAAATGCTGTTCGAGGCATTTCTCGGCCTGATCGAGGCCGGCATCCTGAAGCGCGAGGTCGATGGGACCATACTGCATGCGGCATTCTTCCTTGGACCGAATGCATTTTACGCAGCTCTACGCGACATGCCGCCGGAACGGTTGGCGAAGATCCAGATGAAGCCGGTTTCCTTCACAAACGAATTGTATGGCGAGGAGGCCGACAAGCGCCGCGCGCGCGTCGCAGCGCATTTCGTCAACAACACGATGATGGCGACGTTGATGGGGGCTGCGATCTCCGATGGCCTCGATAACGGGCAGGTCATCAGCGGTGTCGGCGGTCAGTATAATTTCGTCGCGCAGGCTTTCGCGCTCGATGGTGCGCGCTCGATCCTGACACTGGAATCGACGAGGTCGGGCAAGGCAGCGTCATCGAATATCCGCTGGTCCTATGGCCACCAGACCATCCCGCGGCATCTGCGCGACGTCTTCGTCACCGAATACGGCATCGCCGATCTCCGCGGCAAATCCGATGCGGATACGATCGCAGCGATGCTGGGGATTGCCGATTCGCGTTTTCAGCCGGAGCTGATGCGGCAGGCAAAGGATGCCGGCAAATTGCCGAAACATTTCGAAATTCCGGCGGAGCATCGCGACAATACACCGGAGCGGGTTGCGGCAGCGCTGAAGCCGGCGCGCGACGCAGGCTTATTGCCGTCATTTCCTTTCGGCAGCGACTTCACCGAGGTGGAGCAACGTCTGATTCCGGCGCTGCAGATCTTGAGTTCGGCGGTGAAGACGCCGTCGAAGCTCGCGGGATTGTTCTGGGAGGGCCTGACCAGTGCAAGTGATGCTGCCGACGAGGCGTGTCTGGCACGGCTTCAATTGGACCAGCCTGCCACCATGCAGGAACGGGCCTATCGCTGGCTCTTGAAGGGGGCGCTGAAGCGCAGCCGATAGATCATCGATCTTACAATGGGTGACCTGCCAGCGACGCGCATTCACCTCGTCCCGGTGGAGAGGTGAATGCGCACGCGAACGTCGTCAGCGATTCTTGTTCACTGGCTTACGCTTCTCTATGAAGGCGGCCATGCCTTCGCTGCGGTCGTCCAACGCGAACGTAGCGTGGAACAGATCGCGTTCGACCTTGAGGCCCTCGGCAAGCGAGGTTTCCAGCGCGCGATTGACGGCGCTCTTGGCCATCGATGCCACCGGGCGTGACATGGCGGCGATCTTGTCGGCCATGGTCAGTACTTCTTCCATCAACTTGTCGGCCGCGACCACGCGACTGACCAGGCCGGAGCGCTCGGCTTCGGCGGCGTCCATCATGCGGCCGGTGAGGCAGAGATCCATCGCCTTCGATTTGCCGATGGCGCGGGTAAGACGCTGGGTGCCGCCGATGCCCGGAATGGTGCCGAGGGTGATCTCCGGCTGGCCGAATTTGGCGGTGTCCGAACAAACGATGATGTCGCACATCATCGCCAGTTCGCAGCCGCCGCCAAGCGCATAGCCGGATACGGCGGCAATGGTCGGCTTGGTGCAGGTTGCCAGGCGGTCGCCGCCGATCTGCGTAAAGTCCTTCGCATACATGTCGATGAAGCTCTTCGGCTGCATCTCCTTGATATCAGCGCCGGCGGCAAAAGCTTTCTCGCTGCCGGTGACAACGATGCAACCGACGGCCTCATCGGCTTCGAATTCGTCGATGGCAATCTTAATCTCGGCGAACACGCCGAAGGAAAGTGCATTGAGCATCTTCGGGCGGTTCAGGGTCACGATGCCGACGGCGCCTTTGCGCTCGACGAGAATGTGTTCGAAGCTGCTCATGTTTCATCCCGCAGATTGTTGCTTGCGGCCGCCGGATCCGGCGCCCGCGCGCAATCTGCCCCCTCACTGGATGAGGTTCAAGCCATAAACATCCGCGCCGCGGAGGCCAGCGTCAGCACCCCGCCGAGTGCGATGAAAATCTTGCCGATCACCGAGGTCTGCTCCCATGGTGTGTTGTTCTCGGCCGTCGCGGCAGCGGCGTTTGCGGGCGGCGTGTCGATGGTGGCCTTGGCGAGCGTCAGCGCCGGTTTGTCCTCGGCGGCACGATCAAGTTCGTTGAGCTGGTCGGGGGCGACGATCTCGGATGCGCCAGCGCTGTCCGCGGCGGGCGGCGTCGCTTGCTCGGGCTTGGCTTCCATCTTGCTCAACACATTCCCGGCCTGGGTGGACGTGTTGTAATTGTCGGTGGGCTTCGCGTCGCTCGGCCACTGGGCGTTCGCATTGGCGATGGCGGGAGATATGCTGCTGCCCTGGTCGGAGTGGGGTTGCCCGGATTTGCCGACATCGACCTTGGCTTCAGCGGCTTTTGAAGTGTCGGCCTTTGAAGTGTCGACCTTGGCCTCGTCAGTTTTCGATTCCGCGGCTTTGGCAGCTTCCTGCTTGGTTGATTTCTTCGCCCTGGCCTGGCGCTGCGTCTTACGGGGTTTGCTGGCCGAAGTTTTCGGGTGCAGGCGGGTCGGCGGGGCGATTTCGGCAGCGACGCCGGTGGCGGAGCCAATGGCCGTGGCCTGGTCGGGGGCCTGGGCCGCGGTTTGCGCCTGGGCATCGGTGGTGGGGCAAAGGGCTGCAGATGCCCACATTCCCGCGGCAACGATCCAAGCAGCGCGCCCGGTGGTGTAAAGTCTCATCGTGGTCTCCCGAGGGTGTCTGCCTCAATCGGCGTCAAAGGACCCTGCGCGCGTGACCACATGGCGGCGGAAAAACGGAATCTTCGCGCTGCTTGGTGCCATCATTGTGCCGTGGAGGCGGCGCTGGCACTGGGATAAGGCTGGGCAAAGATGTTATGAGCCCATCGAAGAACCCATTCGCGGCTCTCCATCGTCGCGGTCACGGTTCTGTGATCTTTGGCGGGCAGGTGTAACATCCTGATCCGGCCACCGAACTGCTTTCAGGGAGCGCGTGTGCGCGGACGTGACGACGAATGGACCGGGCTGATGCGGTCGGCCAATGCCGGCGATGGCGCGGCCTATCACCGACTGCTGAAGTCGGTCACGCCCGTCCTGCGCGCCGGCGCGCGGCAAGGACTGGCACGGGCCGGACAGCCACCCGATCAGGCCGAGGATATCGTGCAGGAGATTCTAATCGCAGTGCATCTGAAGCGGCACACCTGGGATACGAACGCTGCCTTTGCGCCGTGGCTGTTTGCGATCGCGCGCAACAAGCTGATCGATGCGCTGCGCAAGCGCGGTCGCCGCATCTTCGTCGATATCGACGATTTTTCGGAGACGCTGCCGAGCCAGCCGCCGGAGGAGCCGCTGCCGACGGTGGATATCGCCAACCATCTCGGCGATCTCTCGCCCCGCCAGCGCGACGTGCTGCAATCGATTGCGGTCGAGAATGCCTCGATCCGGGAGACTGCCGACAGGCTGTCGATGACCGAAGGAAATGTGCGCGTTGCCCTGCATCGTGGACTCGCAAGCCTGGCAGCAAAGCTGCGGAAGGATTGACCATGGAGACCGATCGACTGATCCTGGCGCTGGCCGCCGACAACCAACACCGGCCGCAACCGGTACGCACGCAATTGGCCATGGCCTTGCTGGTGACGCTGCCGGTGATGGCGGCGATGATGCTGGTCACGCTCGGGCTGCGGCCCGATTTCATGGCGGCGATGCGCAATCCGTTCTTCGATCTGAAATTCGTCGTGGCGCTGGCGCTGGCGATTCCGGCCGTCGTCATCAGCGTGCATCTGTCGCGGCCCGAAGCCTCGTTGGGGCGCTGGGTATGGATGCTGCTGCTGTCGCCCTTTATCTTGATTGGCGCCGTCATCACCGAGATGATGCTGCCACAGCGCACACCGATGATGATGCGTATCGTCGGCAGGAACGCCGGGCTGTGCACGGTGGCCATTTCGCTGTTCGCGTTGCCGATCCTCGGCGCCGCATTGTTTGCCCTCCGCCACGGCGCGCCGTCGCATCCGACGCTGGAGGGGGCTTTGGCGGGGATGATGTCATCGGGCTTTGCTGCGGTGATCTATGCCGCGCATTGCGTCGATGACTCGCCGCTGTTCGTTGCGGTCTGGTACACGCTGGCGACCATCGGCATAACGGCGCTCGGCGCATTCGCGGGTGCACGCGTGCTGCGATATTGACGAATGTGCAATGCAGCACGCGTTCCCGCTGAGTAAGACTTTCGAAAACTCGATACAATCGGCGTATGTGATCGTTACCCAACCGGACCGTCGGTATGATGGTCTGCGCAACAAGCGAGGAAAAGGTCCGTTCCTACTCCGTGTCAGATACATGGAGTTCACACATGGCGACCTTACTGAACGGAAACGATACCAACCGGCTGGTTGAAGTTTTGGCCGGCTCGACGGCGCTGCTCAACGACACCCACGGCGCCAGCGCCCTCCCACTGTCTCTCAGCTCGTTGCTCAGCGACGACGCTTCATCCTCCGACGTGCCCGCAAGCACTAGCACGCATGCCACTGGTGATGGTCCGCTCGTCACCGCCGGCTTGCTTGATCCCGTGACCGGTGTGGTCGATGGAGCGCTTGGCACCGATACGTCGAACCTGCTCGGCATCGGCGACATTCTCAATCTCGGTACGCCATCGCAACTCGCACTCGCTGGTGACGACGGCGGTGCGCAGCCGGTGTTCGATGCGACCAATATCCTGGTCAAGGATTTCCATGCGCAGATCGAGGGGTTCAGCCACACCAGCGGCACGTCCGATATCCTGCACGCGGTCACCAATCTCGGCGAAACGATTGGTCTCGGCAACACCGGCGTCGTCCCGCCAGCGCTCGATGATGGCCATACCAACCTCATCACCGACGTCGTCAATGCGCCGTCCACGCTGCTCAATGGCGGGCTCGATCACGTCATCGGCCAGATCGGCGGCGATCTCGGCGATACGCTGCACGGCACCATCGGCGTGGTCGGCGCCGTGCTCAATGGTAATGATCCGCTCAATCCCGTCCCGGAACTCGTCAACGGTCTCACCTCCAGCCTGCAGACGTTGCCGCTACTCGATCTGAATGGCGGTAACGGTGCCGACGGCGGCGTGCTGGGCGGCGGATTGCTCGGTGGCTCGCTGGGGAACATCACCGGCTCCTCATCGGGTCATCTCATCGATGTCGATCTCGGCGCCGCGATGAGCAACGGGCTCGGCCTCGATTTGCTCGCCACGCCTGACCAGACCCACACAGCCAGTGTGAATGCTGTCGATGTCGGTCCGAACGGTCCGCAACTGCTCGATCTCGGTGTGCTGACGGGCAGTGGCATCATCGATGTCCCCGGCCTCGGCGTCGCGGGCAGCGATGGGCTCGTCGGTGGTCTGCTCGGCGGACATGGGCTTGCCGACGGGCTCGGACACGGACTAGGCGGCGGTCTGCTGAACGGCGACATCGCGTCGGGCAACGCGGCATCGACACCGTTGAACGCCCCGCTCGATATTGCGGTGCTGACCGACAACGTGACGTCGCTCACCGGCGACCACGGCATTCTCGATCTGCAGGGCGCGCACATCCTGTGATCCGCAGCGAACGGGGGAGGCCATGCCTCTCCCGTTCTTTTCCGAGCACATCCCCCATCACCCGGTGTGTCAGCCGAGAGGATGTCAATGAGTGGTCCGCTTTTTCGACCGTCGGCCTTGCCCGTTCCGCTGCGCTCTGCTCTCGGCGATATCCGTTTTGCGTTGATTGCTGTCGCTGGCGCGAGCTTTATCGTCAACCTGCTGATGCTGGTCGGCCCGCTCTTCATGCTGCAGGTCTATGACCGCGTATTGCCGAGCCGCAGCCTTTCGACCTTGATCGGGCTGCTGCTGATCGCGGTGCTGCTGTTGCTGGTTCAGGCGTCCGTCGATGCACTGCGCAGTCGCCTGCTGGCGCGGATGGGCGAGAGCTTCGATCAATCGATCCGCGGCGACGTGTTTGCCTGCGTTCAACATCAGGCTTTGAAGACCCCGGGCACCGATGGCCTGCAGAACATCCGCGATCTCGATACGCTCCGCGGTTTCATGTCCGGCAGTGGATTGATCGCCGCATGCGATCTGCCATGGACGCCGCTCTACATCATCGTCTGCACGCTGTTTCACCCGTTGATGGGGCTTGCTGTCGCAGCCGGCGCGATCATGCTCGGCGTCATCACCTGGGCATCGGAGACGTTCGGTCGCCGCCCCACCCAGGCACTCGTCGGGCTCGCTGCGGCAAGGCGCAGCATGGCAGAAACCGTCTTCAGTCACGCGGAAGTCGTGCATGCACTGGGCATGTCCAGGCGCATGGGCGAACTCTGGGGTGCGCGCACCGATGCGTTTCTCGATGGTCAGCGCGTCACATCGGATTTGACGGGCAGCTTCGGCAGCGCATCGCGTTTTCTGCGGATGATCCTGCAATCCGGCGTATTGGCCTTGGGCGCGTGGCTCGTCATCAATCAGCAGGCGACACCTGGCGTGATGCTGGCCGCCACCATCCTGTCGATCCGCGCGCTGGCGCCGATCGAACTCGCTATTGCCAACTGGCGCGGATTCATCGCCGCACGTGCCAGTTTCGAGCGATTGACCGAGGCGCTGGCTTCTCTGCCTGCAAAGAAGGTCGCGGTCGATCTGCCGAAGCCGGTGCAGCAACTGCGCGTCAATGCGGTCAGTCTCGCGATCCCGCGAACGGAGACGCTGGTGCTGCATGATGTGAGCTTCGCCCTACAAGCGGGCAGCGCGGTGGCGGTGGTCGGTCCGAGCGGGTCAGGCAAATCCACGCTGGCGCGCGCGCTGGTCGGCATCGTCCCGTCGGTGCGCGGCGTGATCCGCATCGATGGCGCGGCGCTGGCGCAATGGGACCCGCTCGCGCTCGGTGCGTCGATCGGCTATCTGCCGCAGGACGTCGCGCTGTTTCGCGGTTCGGTTGCGCAGAATATCTCGCGTTTCGCCGCCGAAATCGATGCTGATCGCCTGCTTGCCGCGGCGCGCCAAGCCGGCGTGCACGATCTCATTCTGCGCTTACCGAACGGCTATGAGACGGAAGTGGGGGACGGCGGACTGATGCTGTCCGGCGGCCAGCGCCAGCGCATCGCACTGGCGCGCGCGCTGTATGGCGATCCGTTTCTTCTCGTGCTCGACGAGCCCAATTCCAATCTCGACAGCGAAGGTGAACGCGCCTTGGTGCGCGCCATCGCGGCGGTGCGACAGCGCGGCGGCATCGTCGTGGTGATCGCGCATCGGCCGGCGCTGCTGTCGGTGGTCGATTATCTACTGGTGCTCAATCAAGGCCGGCAGCAGGCTTTCGGCACGACCGATGCCGTATTGCCGATGCTTGCGCCGAAACAAGCGGCACCGCCGGCCGAACCAGTTGCAACGCAGGCGCCGAAACGCGCCAGCCGAAAGCGTGCGGTGGCCCATGAGTGAGGCGGAAAAGACCAGGCAATCGATCCGTCGCCACATGATGGCAGTGGCCGGCGCTGCGATTTTTATGGTTGGCAGCATGGGCATCATGGGCGCGGCGACAGATATGTCGGGTGCGATCATCTCGAATGGCGCGCTGGTGGTGGAGTCCAGCGTCAAGAAAGTTCAGCATCCGACAGGTGGTGTCGTGAAGACCCTGCTGGTGACGGAAGGCGCGCAGGTCGAGGCCGGCGATCTGCTGATCCATCTCGACGAGACGGTGGCACAGGCCAATCTCTCCGCCGTCACCAAGAGCCTGTGGGAGCTCGAAGCACGACGTGCACGTCTGCAAAGCGAGCGCGACGGCATGACCGAGATCGCGTTTCCCGATGAAATCGCCGCATTGCCCGAGGACTCGCCGGCGCAGGCGATCATGTCGGCGGAGCGGAGGTTCTTCCAGATCCGGCGCGATGCGTCAGACGGCCAGCGGCATCAGTTGCGCGAGCAAGTGTCGCAATTGAAGGAGCAGATCACCGGCCTGCACGACCAACTGACGGCCAAGCAACAGGAATCGAGTTTGCTGAGCAAGGAGCTGGTGGGCGTTGAGCAATTGTGGGAGCAAAGGCTGGTCTCGATTACGCGTCTGGTCACGCTGCAGCGCGACTCCGCGCGTCTGCTTGGCGAGAAAGGTCAGCTCACGGCCGCGATCGCGCAGGCCAAGGGCAAGATTTCCGAGACCGAGCTGAAAATCTTGCAGATCGATCGGGATTTCCGCAGCGATGTCGCCCGTGAACTCGCCGATATTCGCGCCAAATATGCCGAAACCATCGAGAAAAAAGTTACGGCACGCGATCAGGCCGAGAAGCTCGAATTGCGCGCGCCGCAGGCGGGCGTTGTGCACGACCTCAACATTCACACCGAAGGTGGTGTCATCGCTGCGGGTGAAACGGTGATGACCATCGTTCCCGACAGCGACCGTCTGATCGTGGAGACGCGGGTGCCGCCGCAGGAAATCGACCAGGTCAAGCTCGGTCAGAGCGCGGTGCTGCGCTTCACCAATTTCAACCAGCGCACGACGCCGGAAGTCGATGGCGAGGTGACGCGAATAGGCGCCGACGTCTCCCGCGAGGACAAGACCGGCCCGACTTACTTTTTGGTCCGGATCGCGATCGGGCAGGATCAGATCGCGAAATTCGATGGCGCACGGCTGATGCCGGGCATGCCGGTGGAGGTCTTCATCCGCACCGGGGAGCGTACGCTGTTATCGTATCTGTTGAAGCCGATGGCCGATCAGATGCACCGGGCATTCAGGGAGAAGTGAACTTCCGACGTCTCTCACATAGGAACGGTGAAGGCAGAAGCTCTAGGCCACCGACGGTTTCGCATCGAGCCCCAGATGCCGCTGGTAGCTCATGATGATTTCATCGAAAGTCTTGTCAGCGACGACGCCCAGTGATGGTGCACGGGTCGAGATGAAACCTTTCGGCCAGCCATCGACGATCTTCTTCAATTCCGGATCTGGCTCAAAACTCACGCGTGGCGCAACCTCCGCCACGATATTGAGCGCATCGACGATATCCGCCATGCTCACCGTCAAGGCCGGCTGATTGAGCGCGCGCTTGCCGCGCAGTGCAGCGGTGTCGGCATCGTGCAGCGTGATCAGGTTGCGCACCACGGTGTCCACCGAGACCACCGGACCCCTGGTGTCTTCACGCAGCGGACATACGGCAGGCTTGCCAGCGACGCTGTCGCGCACGATGCCGGCGATGCGGTCCGACACGGAGTCGGTGGGCGGGCCGGGATGCACCAGCACGATCGGCAGCCGCAACGCGCGGGCATCGATCGCGCCATGGCGCGTCGCATCGGCCAGCATCAGTTCGGCAATGGCCTTGTGGGTGCCGTAAGAGGTTTGCGGCTTCTGCAGGTGATCGTCGTCCACGTTGTCGGGGAGCAACCCGCCGAACACCGCGATCGAACTTGGAAAGATGAAACGGGGCGGGGCGGTGGCGTTGCCGACGGCGTCGATCAGATCGGCGAGCGACGACACATTGATCGCGAGGGCTGCCGCAGGATCCTGCTCGGCCGCGGTGGTCAGCACGGCGGCGAGATGAAATACGCATTGCGGTTGCCATGCTGCGATCTTCGCGCGCACGCTTCGATCGCAGATATCGGCCTGAACTCGCGTGAGACGCGGATCGGATGCCGCAGGCAAATTCGTATCGAGCAGCATGATCTCGTCGATCCGCTGGCTCTCGCCGCGGGCATTCTTCATCGCGCCGCGCTTGAGCAGTGCTGCGGTGAGCGTCGTGCCGATGAAGCCACCGGCACCGGTAATCAAGACACGCATGGAGTCCGCCCTGGATTGGTCACCTCTGTGCAGCGTTGATCGCCGCGACGCGACATCACTAGCAACGCATCCGCGGCCAAGTCGATGCCTGCTGAGCGAATGGCAGCTCAGCGCAATTGGTGTTGCCGTGAGGCGCTGAAGCGGCTCAGATGCAGCGGTGGTGTCGATCGCGCCGATGCGGCGTCAGGCGACAGAGGTGTCCGACGTCGCCTGCTGCATACGGTGGAAACGCAGGGCGACGGTTTCCCCCAGCGGCTGGTTGGCCAGTTTGTGCCGCATGTCGATAATCGCCTTGACGGTGGGCCAGGAAAAATTGGCCACTTTCGACAGGATGAGGATGCCCTCGTTACTCGCCTCGATCATCATCGCTTCCACCACCGCCACCGGAATCCGTGCAAGGCATGCGATCGCCGCATTGGTCTCGTCGAATTTTTCATTGGCGGCGAATTTCAGCACTTCGTTCTCGTTGAGGCGCCCGTCCTTGGCGAGCAGGCGGACCAGCTCATGGGAAATGGCTGCGTCCTCGCTCATGGCGGAGGGGGCGGAGCGCGCCTGCCGTGTTGCCGTCTGCAACGCCGACGAGATTTCATCGGCGAGCGCGGGGTTGGCCGCTGCCATCCGTGCGCGCACTGAAGCCGAGGCTTGATTGATCAGTTTCAGCAGATGGTGGCGGGGCATCGCCGGTCGCCGCGCAACACAGGTTGCGATGTCATCCCTGCTGCCGGCACGCCCGATGAGCCCTTCATTATTGACCGTACTGATGACCACGATGTCGTTGCCGCGCTCGACCAGGATTTCGGTGACGGAGCCACTCAAGCGCGGGCGCGTCGAAATCGCCAGCAAATGTCCCTGGCCCTTGGTACGGGCATTTTGAATCAACGCGGGCTCGTCGAGCTGGTTCGACTGCGACAGCAACGGCGCTGCAACCTCGACGTGGTCGTCGAATGCGAGGCTGTGCACGACACGCGGCGGCGCAACGTGGGCGGTGCCGAGACGTTCAGCGAGCAAAACTCTGGTTTCCGCGTCCGGGTGGTCGATCGGGC
>JAPLPC010000091.1:16553-24214 GCA_026400425.1 Hyphomicrobiales bacterium
AACACGTCGTCGAACACGGCGATCTGGGCTGCCGAGTACTCGGCGGCATGATTGATGAACAGATCCGTGACCCGGCGCAGCATGTCGACGCGGCGGGCGACGTTGCCGTGCGCCAGCGCGGTTTGCAGTTCGTCGAGCAAATTGGCAGACAATGGCGATTTGAAAACCATGGCTCTATCCTGGAGGCATCGATCCGTCGCCCGTTCCCGGTCGCCGCAGGAGTCAAACGGATCGTCGCAGACTCAAAAAAGTCACGCGACGGCAATCCGATTTCGCCCACGATTCTTTGCTGCGTAAAGGGCAAGGTCGGCGCGAGCAAGTACGGATTCACACGTTTCGTTAGGGCGCAACGCGGCGACACCCGCAGAAATGGTCACGGTCATGCCGTCAGACAGCGCGCTCCAGTCGAGATCCTCGACGATGGCGCGCAAACGGTCGAGCATGCGCGTGCCGCGATCGTGGTCGGTGTCCGGCAGCACCAGCAGAAATTCCTCACCGCCGAAACGGCCGAATTTGTCGGTGGCTCGGATATTGGCAAAGATGCTGATGGCGAATGTGCGCAGCACTTCGTCGCCGGTCAGATGGCCGAAGCGGTCGTTGACCTGCTTGAAATTGTCGAGATCGATCAAGGCCACGGTGCAGGACTTGGCAGTCAGCCGGTAGTCGACGACCTCGTCGTCGAGCAGCTTCATGATGCTGCGCCGGTTCAGCGCCCCGGTGAGTTCGTCGGCTTCAGCCAGCTCCTCGATCCGCTTATAGGCGGTCTCGAGCGCTGCGCTGCGACGATACAGGCTGTCGCGAATGCGGGTTGCAAACATGTTGATGAACATGATGCGGCCCAGCGTTGCGGCGAAGACCATCAGCGTGCTGGCACGTTCGAGCATGCTGGCCGCCGGCAGGGTGATCGGCAGCTCCGCCAGGGTGTAGACCGCCACCACACCGGCCGTCATGAGCGCACAGGCCAGGGCGCCACGCAGCGGCGGGGCACGGAAGGCGATCACATTGGCGATCAGGAAAAACGCGCACAGGAAGACGACGGCGACGGCCGGGGCCGCGTAGATGAAGGCCAACATCATCGCGCAGGTCGCGGCCGTGTAGGGCCCTGCGACGAAGTGATCCTGCCAATCATCGGTCCTTCCGCTCTCGGAAGCGGCCACGAAGATGGCAACCTTGCAGGTCGCGCAGACTGCATAGGCCGCGACCAGCGCGATGGAAATCGTGCCGGCTGCCACGAACATCGCGAGCAAGCCGATATTGATCAGGTGGCTCGCTGCAGCCGTGGCCAGCGTCTGGCGCCGTCGCCGCAACCGGCGCGCCCGCTGCAGCGGCAACGGCTCGCCATCGACGGCTTCAAAGTCGCCGTTGGCAGCATCGTAGAATGAAGCGAAGGTTGCCGTCATCGATCATATGCGCCAGGTTTCATTTGTGGAACTTTAGGTTCCCAAGCCTTTAAATTTGGTGTTGATGTCGGGGTGGCCATGTCGGCTGCTTGGGATCAACGCGCCAAAGCGGCATCCGTCTGCTGTGGCTTGATCGAGGTTGGGGGCGCTGCCGATGGCTGATCGCACGCGACATCGTCCTGACCGGCTTGCAACTGTTGAGGGCGTCGCGCGACCACACCGTGAAATGACGTGAACTTGTTCGAAATCGCCTCACTTTGTGGTACCAGTCTACGTGCGCCGCTGCGGGTCGAGGCATTTGCGCACCCATCCCGCCCGCGGGCCGCCTGTCGCCCGCCTAAGTCCGAGAATTTTGCCTTGCGTGTCGAACCTCCCGTGAAACCATCCCGACTAACCTTGCGAGACGGACAGTGAACGCGACCCAGGCGACGTCGGATGACATCCTGATTGGCCGGATCGCGCAGGGCGATCGCGTTGCCATGCAGGTTCTTTACGGGCGTCATCACGTCCGGGTATTTCGCTTCGGCCTGCGGCTGGTGCGGAACGAACAGATAGCGGAGGACCTTATCAGCGAGGTGTTCCTGGATGTGTGGCGCCAGGCGGGCAAGTTCGAGGGGCGCTCTGCGGTCTCGACCTGGCTGTTGGCAATTACGCGGTTCAAGGCGTTGTCCGCATTACGGAAACGCAAGGACGCCGAACTGGATGACGCCACCGCCAATGCGATCGAGGATACGTCCGACGATCCTGAGGTGACAGTCCAGAAGAAGGATAAGGGTGACGCCTTGCGACGTTGTCTGTCGTCGCTGTCGGCAGAGCATCGCGAGATCATCGACCTCGTCTACTACCACGAGAAATCCGTGGAGGAGGTGGCCGGGCTGGTTGGAATTCCTGAGAACACCGTGAAAACGCGCTTGTTCTATGCGCGGAAGAAATTGGCCGAGCTGCTGAAGGCAGCCGGCGTCGAACGAGGCTGGCCATGACGGCGATGAGCAACAAGTTGCCGGAGCAAGAGCCGGGGGAAATCGAAGCCCTGTTGCCTTGGCATGCCGCGGGCACTCTCAACGCGCGCGACACGCAGCGCGTCAGGGAGGCGCTTGCCCGCGATGCCGATCTGGCACGGCAATATGACGTAATCCGCGAGGAATATGCCGAGACCATCGCGCTGAACGAAAGCCTTGGTGCACCATCCGGGCGCGCCATGCAGAAGCTGTTTGCGGCCATCGATGCCGAGCCGGCCCGCCAGGATACGTCGAACACGGTCGGCTTTGGCGCGCGCCTGACCGGATTCTTCGCATCGCTGACGCCGCGCACCCTGATGGCCGGCACCGCCATCGGCTGTCTCGCCATCATGCTGCAGGCCGGCGTGATCGGCAGCATCGTCATGCAGCGCGAGGACGGCGGTACGCGGCCGGCTTTACAGGAACGGGCCGCACCGACAGCCGCGCCGAGCGCTGTACCCGCACCGGTCGCGCGCAGCGCGCCGGCCGTCACCACCCGGTCGATGCAGTCGGCATCGCCCGCTGCCACCGCGGCGGATGGCGCAACCCGCCTGATCGTCCGCTTCGCACCGACGGCCCGGGTGTCCGATATCACCGCCTTGCTTGACGCCTATCAGGGCACGATCGTCGGCAACGACAAGGATGGCCTGTTCCGGCTCCAATTCGGCAGCCAGACCATGACCAAAGATCAGGTCGCCGGCCTGATCCGTCGGCTCGAAAACGAGAAGATCGTCGGCATGGCGGGGCCGGCGCCTTAAGCCGGCGGCGGCCCGTTTTGCGATCAAGCCGCCAGACGGCGCCCCCGCGGCGCCTCGTTTGACCCCGTAGAGCCCCCGCAACGACGTCCGTGTTAACGGCGCATTAAGATTATCGGGGTTAACGATAAGCTAACACGTTCGGTCGAATCTGTTTCATCGGAGAGTGGGTAGGGCGCCATTCGCCCGCCAGGTTTGATGGACCGGACAACACTTGGCCTGTCAGAAATGTTCGCCCGGAAAATGACTAAATCTGGACACATTTCGCTCGACCGTTGGCGTTTTTCCACAGATTGTATCCCAGTACTGTTCAGTGATTCTGTTGCGTTGCTTCCGTTTTTCTCTTGCGCGGACATGCACATGTCACTGCATCCTTTATTTGCCGGGTCGGCGGCGTCGCATGACGGCGAAACCCGGACCCGGGAGATCGCCCGACGATGGGCCGACCTAGCCAAGCAGCGTCTCGATTACCTGACGGAGCTGTTTGATACCGGCCGCTGGCGCCGCTATCACAGCGAAGCTGATTTCCTCGACAACATCCAGGAAGCCAAGGATGCGGTCACGCGTTGGCGGGCCATGGCCGACGGCATCTTTGTAGCGCCTGCGATTCGCAACGAGCCGCCGGCGCACCGCCGCATTGCTGCGACTGACATCGTGGCGACCAATGTCGTTATGGCCGAGGCCGTATCGATCGCGCAGCACCATGGCGAGGTGTTGTCGTTCGAAGATCATCGCGATGCCGCGCGCAAACCGCATATCGCCGTAAGCGACGTGATGGAGTACCAGGCTGATGCGCGCGATGACGCGGCGCTGCCTGCGCCGACGCCGCTCGATCTGTTCGATCAAGACGCCATCGTCGCTCGCTATCCAATGCTGCGCGCCGCGATGTGAATTGATGTTTCTCCCGCGCTCGCAATGACGGCTGAAACAGGTGCGGAATCGAACGCGCCTTAACGCACCGTGTTCCCCGACAGCGCGATCTGCGCAAAGCTCTGCGCGCCCTTGGCGGTGAGGTCGGACGTGGTCGGCCTGGCGTGATCGAGGCCGACCACAGCGCCGCGTGCAGCTCCTGAAATCATGTTGTTACTGACCAGCGCCGTACCTGCGCCGGGCATCACCGAGACGCCGATGCCGACAAAGGCGTTGCGCACCACATTGCCCGAGATCGCGACGTCGCGCAGATATTTGCCCCAGCCGGCGAGGATGCCGACGGACGGCGCATTCTCCACCACATTGCCGCTCACCGTCGCGTCCGCTTCCACATAGATTCCGACGCCGGCATCGTCGTCCGGCGCGGTGCCGATCGGGCGCTTCGGAATGAGGTTGCGGATGATGTTGCCCTGGACCACGGCGATGCGTCCGCCTTCGTTGAAGTTGCACACCGAGACGCCGAATGCCGCGCCGTCTACCGTGTTGTTGGCGATGACGGCACCCTCGAAGGCGAATTCGGAATACAGCGCGACCTCGCGCACCTGCGAGACGCTGTTGCCGGTGATGTGAATGTTCGATGCCGAATTGCCGCGCACGGCGGAGTAGTCGCAATTGCGGATGCGATTGCCGGACACGATGACATTGCCGGCACGAAATGCGTTGATGGCATTGCCATATTGTCCAGAGCCGCCGGGGCCGGCCTTGATGTCCTCGATGCGGTTGTCGATGACTTGGGTGCCGTCGTCGCCGATGGCGCTGCGCAGGATCTCGATGCCGTTGCTGCGGGTGTTGACGATGGTGTTCTGCGCGACCAGCAGGCCGTTGCCATCGACGGAGACGATGGCAGTCGTGCCGATGTCCGACAGATCGTTGCCGCGCAGCGCGCCGGCGCATTGTTCGAGCCAGATCCCGGCATTGCCGCTTTTGACGATGGTGCAGTCGTCGATCCGGATCGCGTTGCTCTGCGTGAACTGCACCAGCCCGCGACGCGGCGGCATCGTTGTGTAGTTGCCGTCGAGCGTGAGGCCGTTCAGGCTGACATAATCGGCGCCCTGTGCCTCCAGCAGCGTGCCGCCGCCGCCCGTGAAAGTGAGCGTGGTAGCGCCGCGGATGCCCACCAGCTGCGTGCCGCGGGCGAGTTTCAAGGTCTGAGTGCGATAATTTCCAGGCGGCAGCACCAATGGCGCCTGCAGCCGCGTGGCGTCGTCGATGGCGCGTTGCAGCGTGCGGGTCTGATCGTCCTGCGTATTCGAGCGCACGCCATACTGGGTTGCATCGCGGCCAAGCGCCGACGGCAGCGGCGCCGCCTGCGCCTTCGATGCGACCAATACGCCGGCCGCACCGAGCGCGGAGACATTCAGCAACTGACGGCGATCGGTGATCATGGCGCAAATCCGATGACAGGCGATGCCGCGCAACATACGCGATTGCCCGGCGGCGCAGGCGACTGCTGCGGAGGAAGGTTAATGGCAGGCGTGGGAAGGATCGGCCTCACTGCTACCATTGCCGGTGTCGTCGTCATCGTCACGGCGAAGCTGCCCTCTTCGTGGAAGCGACACGCCTCTTCTCCCTCTCCCGCGCTTGCGGGGGAGGGCCGGGGTGGGGCGCCCCACGTGACATCGGCGTTTGTGGCTTCCCCCACCCTGACCCTCCCCCGCCAGCGGGAGAGGGGACATGACGGCCGGAGCGGGACAAGCCGACACGCGGAGCCAGCGCAAGCGATAAGGCTCGCGGCGTCCAAATGCGATTGTGACACATTCGTTCCCGGCCGGTACAAAAATAATTGAATAGGCCGTTCCGCACTGTGGTTGTTAATGTCGAAGCTTAGAACTACTCGAGTGTAGGCGTACATTCGACGACACAGGACAACAGCGATGGCTGCCCTCACCCTCAAAATCAACGGGGAGTCGCGTCAGATCGACGTCGCCCCGGATACTCCGCTTCTTTGGGCCATCCGTGATGGCGCTGGTCTCACCGGCACAAAATATGGCTGTGGCGTCGCGCAATGCGGCGCCTGCACGGTCTATCTCGATGGTCAGCCCGTGCGCTCGTGTTCGATGCCGGTCTCGGCGGTCGGCACCAGCGAGGTGACGACCATTGAGGGCCTCAGCAGCAAGGAAGCCAAAGCGGTGCAGGCGGCTTGGGTCGCCCATGATGTGCCGCAGTGCGGCTACTGCCAGTCGGGCCAGGTCATGAGTGCGGCATCGTTGCTCAACCTCAATCCCAAGCCCACCGACGAGGACATCGACCTGGCGATGAACGGCAATATCTGTCGTTGCGCCACTTATGTCCGCATTCGCGCTGCGATCCACAGCGCCGCCAAGACGCTGGAGGGCTGATCATGACCGTTCATGACACCAAATTGTCGCGCCGGACGTTGCTCAAGGGCGGGGCCGGTCTCGTCATCGGTGCTTATGTGGCGCGCGCCGACAAGCTGTTCGCGCAGACCGCGGCCAAGCCGAAAATCAATATCGCACCGAACACCTTTCTGATCATCAAGCCGGACAACACCGTGACCGTGCTGATCAAGGGAATCGAGTTTGGGCAGGGGCAGTATACGGGCATGGCGACACTGGTGGCCGAGGAGCTCGATGCCGACTGGTCGCAGATGCGGGCCGCCCACGCGCCCTCGAATCCGGAATTGTACAAGAACCTCGCTTTCGGCATGCAGGGCACCGGCGGCTCGACCGCGGTGGCCAACTCCTACACCCAGATGCGCCAGGTCGGCGCGGCCGCGCGGCAGATGCTGGTCGCAGCGGCGGCCGAGGCATGGCAGGTGCCTGCTGGCGAGATCACCGTCGATAGTGGCGTGATCAAGCATGCATCCGGCAAGGAAGGCCGGTTCGGCGAATTCGCGGACAAGGCGATGGGACTCCCGGTCCCCGCCGATCCGCAACTGAAGGATCCTGCGAATTTCAAACTGATCGGCAAGGAAGGCGTCGTCAAACGCCTCGACAGTGCCGAGAAGACCGACGGCACGGCATTCTATACGCTCGATATCAACGAGCCTGACATGCTCACCGTGCTGATCGCGCGGTCGCCGAAGTTCGGAGGGACGGTCGCCTCGTTCGATGCGACAGCCGCCAAGGCGGTCGCTGGCGTCGTCGACGTCAAGCAGGTGCCGACCGGCGTCGCCGTCTACGCCAAAGGATTCTGGGCGGCCAAGACGGGGCGCGACGCGCTAAAGATTTCGTGGGACGAGAGCAAGGCCGAGAAGCGCGGCAGTCCCGAACTGCTGGCGCAATTCCGCGCCCTGTCGAAAAAGCCCGGCAAGACCGTCAAGGCCGACGGTGATTTCGACGGATCAATGGCCAAAGGCGGCCGCGTGATTGAGGTCGAATATGTCTTCCCGTATCTCGCTCATGCCGCGATGGAGCCGCTCAACGCGTTCCTGAAGTGGGACGGCGACACCGCCTATGCGCGCTATGGCTGCCAGTTTCCGACTCCGGATCACATGGCGATCTCGAAAGTCCTCGGCCTGCCGATCGAGAAGGTGAAGATCGACACGATTCTGGCCGGCGGCAGCTTCGGCCGTCGCGCCCAGCAGAGCACCCATCAGGCGATCGAATTGGCCGAAG
>JAPLPC010000091.1:24234-28794 GCA_026400425.1 Hyphomicrobiales bacterium
GGCGATCGAATTGGCCGAAGCCGCCAAGGCGATCGGTCCGGGCAAATCGATCAAGCTGGTCTGGACCCGCGAGGACGACATGCGCGGCGGCTATTATCGGCCCTACAGCGTCCACCGCATGCGCGGCACCGTGCGCGACGGCAAGATCGAGGCCTGGAGCGATACCATCGTGTCGCAGTCGATCATGAAGGGCTCGTTCTTCGAAGCCATCGTGTTCAAGGACGGCCTCGATCCGACGTCTTATGAAGGCTCGCACAACATTCCCTACGACGTTGCCAACTTCAAATGCGACATGCACCAGGTCGATGTCGGCGTACCAGTGCTGTGGTGGCGTTCGGTCGGTCACACGCATACGGGATACGCCGTCGAGGCCTTCGTCGATGAATTGCTCGAGGCCGCTGGTAAGGATCCGGTCGAGGGGCGTCTCGAACTGCTCAGCCAAAAGCCGCGCCATGTCGGCGTGTTGAAAGCCGTTGCCGAACTGGCCGACTGGAAGAACTACAAGGTGCCGGAAGGCCGCGCCCGCGGCGTCGCCGTGGTCGAGAGCTTCAACACCTTCGTGGCGCAGGTGGTCGAACTGTCGATGACGGCGGACGGCCCGAAGGTGCACAAGGTGTGGTGTGCAGTGGATTGCGGCGTCGCGGTCAATCCCGACATCATCCGCGCGCAAATGGAAGGCGGCATCGGCTTCGGTCTCGGTCACATCCTCTATGCCGAACAGAAGCTGGACGGCGGCGCACCCGTGTCCGGCAATTTCGACACCTATCGCTCGCTGCGCATCAACGAGATGCCGGAGATCGAGGTGACCATCGTCAAATCCAATGAGAAACCGACGGGGGTCGGCGAGCCCGGCGTGCCGCCGCTTGGACCGGCAGTCGCGAACGCAATGGCAAAACTTGGAATCGGACGGCCGCGGCAATTGCCGATCGTGCCGGGAGCATCGGCATGAAGCAGATATCGAAATACGCAGTTCTGGCACTGGTCGCCGGCGGGATGGCGGCCGGCGTGATGTCGTTCGCCGAATTCGGCGCCAGCGAGGCCGACGCGGCCGTCAGCAATCCCGGCAAGCTGCAGCCGGTGTCGGCTTTCGCCAAGATCAAGAACAAGAACGAGCGTGCGGTGGCGCTGTTTAACGAGGCCGGCAAAGTGATCGCATCGCCGCGCTGCATGAACTGCCATCCGGCCACCGACCGCCCCACCCAGACCGACAGCATGCGCCCGCATATTCCGCTGGTCGTGCGCGGTGAGGGCGGCATGGGCGCCGCCGGCGGCCTGGCCTGCACCACCTGCCACCACGAGGCCAATTTCGATGCCGCCAATGTCCCCGGCAATCCGAAATGGGCGCTGGCGCCGGCGGAGATGGCTTGGCAGGGCAAGTCGCTCGGTCAGATCTGCGCCCAGATCAAGGACAAGGAGCGCAACGGCGGCAAAGACATGGCGGCCCTCGTGCATCATATGGCCGAGGACGAGTTGGTGGGCTGGGGCTGGAAGCCGGGTGGCAACCGCACCCCCGCGCCGGGTACGCAAAAGCAGTTCGGCGAACTGATCAAAGCCTGGGCCGACGCCGGCGCCGCGTGCCCGAAGGGGTAGCACGGGAGACTGTAGGGTGGCACAGGTGCCCTTGCGCCGTGCCCACCACCGGCATGGGATCGGGAAAGGGTGGGCACGCTGCGGTTTGCCCGCCCTCCTACCGGCGACGGCTGGCTGCCGGTAACGCCCGATCACCCGGCAAAAACGATGCCAAGTCGTCACTTAGCCCTTGGCAAGTCGATCGAGACTCAGTAAACAGCCGCTTCCGAATGGGCTGGCTCGCGCTGGCGCGTTCGTGTTCGCATTCCGACAAACCGTATCTAGGAGACCTTTCCTTTCAGGCTATCCATTCGGATCGCTCGAAGGGCATGGGAGCCACGACCCGGTTTTGACGACGGCGAGCAGGGGTCACTGAACGGCCAGATCATGGCTGATCGATGATCTCGAATCCTGTCCAAGACTGCTGGCGCCCAAGACGCTCGTGTTCTCGCGAATACAAATGCGATCAAAGGCTTAATCCTCAAGCCAGCATAGATGGGTGAAGACTGATTTCGTTTCTGCCGCGGTGCGGCCGATAGCGTATTTGGTTCGAACCTCGACACCCCGCGCCTTGGCTGTTCGCAGCAATGGTTCGGGAGGGCAGGCTATCATGATCGTCTCGCCCGGGATGTCTGGAGCGCCAGGTCTTTTTGAAGACCTTGTCTCGAGGTTTGCCGGTGAGGCGGTTGGGTGCAAACCGGCGGCTTCATTTGATCGAGGCTGCCAACCGGAGAGAGCTTGCTGTGGAAAGAGCGGCTAAAAAGGACGCGGTCGAAGCGCTGAACGGGGTCTTCAAGACCACCGGCGTTGCGGTCGTCGCCCATTATTCCGGCCTCACCGTTGCCCAGATGCAGACCCTGCGTAAGCAGATGAAGCTGGCGGGTGCATCGGTGAAGGTCTCGAAGAACCGTCTCGCCAAAATTGCTCTTGAAGGCACGGATGTTGTTGCCATCGGTTCCCTGCTGAAGGGCCCGACTGTGATCGCCACCTCGGACGATCCGGTAGCTGCACCGCAGGTTGCCGTCGAATTTGCCAAGGCGAACGAGAAGTTCGTCATCCTTGGCGGCTCGATGGGTACGACCGTCCTGAACGTCGACAGCGTCAAGGCTCTGGCCGCGCTGCCCTCGCTCGACGAACTGCGCGCGAAGATTGTCGGCCTGCTTGTGGCACCGGCAACCAAGATCGCTCAGCTCTCGACTGCGCCCGCGGCCAAGCTCGCGCGCGTCGTTCAGGCCTATGCCTCAAAGAGCGAAGCGGCCTGACGCCCTTCGCAATCAACCTGGTTCGAACCAAATACGCTTAAGGATATAGACAATGGCTGACCTCAATAAGATCGTTGAAGACCTCTCGAGCCTGACCGTGCTCGAAGCTGCCGACCTCGCCAAGATGCTCGAAGAGAAGTGGGGCGTTTCGGCTGCTGCCGCTGTTGCGGTTGCTGGCCCGGCTGCTGGCGGCGCTGGCGCTGCTGCTGCTGAAGAAAAGACCGAGTTCTCGGTCGTGCTGGCTGCCGCCGGCGACAAGAAGATCGAAGTCATCAAGGAAGTCCGTGCGATCACCGGCTTGGGCCTCAAGGAAGCCAAGGATCTGGTCGAAGGCGCGCCGAAGCCCGTCAAGGAAGGCGTTGCCAAGGACGAAGCCGAAAAGATCAAGGCTCAGCTCGAGAAGGCTGGCGCCAATGTCGAGCTCAAGTAAGATTTTTGAGTTCTCGAAAGAGCGGCCCTCGGGCCGCTCTTTCTCGGGGCTCAGGTGTATCCAGCAATGGCTGCACACGACAAAGTGTGGGGATGCTGAGGGAACGACCCTCGAATTTCCACGATTGCCGCCTCATATTGGGTCGGCAGCACGAAAGCGCGGTGAGGCGGCGAGAACGGCAACGTTCTGTCCTAAGCCGTTGGGAGATTTGCCAATTTCGGGCTTTTCGGTCCGCAGCTAGATGGTTTTGGACGGGCGAGATGCAGTCAGGCATCGCGCACGTCGTTTTGCGTTCTGGGATTTGAACGCTCGGTTTCGGGATTTTGTTCCTGAAATAGGGGCGCGGATATCAGGACGTTGTCGAAAAAATTCAACCCGGGGGCAGCGGTGGCTGTGCTTCGGAAGGTTCGCCCCTCCCGGGCGACGCAATGAGAGGCCACGATGGGTCAGCAGACGTTCACCGGTCGCAAGCGCGTTCGCAAGTTCTTTGGTCACATCAAGGAAGTCGCCGAGATGCCGAACCTCATCGAGGTTCAGAAGGCATCCTACGACCAGTTCCTGATGGTGGACGAGCCTGCGGGCGGTCGCCTCGACGAAGGCCTCCAGGCCGTTTTCCGCTCGGTTTTCCCGATCTCGGATTTCGCCGGCACCTCGATGCTGGAATTCGTGCGTTACGAATTCGAGCCGCCGAAATACGACGTCGATGAGTGCCGCCAGCGCGGCATGACCTATGCTGCGCCATTGAAGGTGACGCTGCGCCTGATCGTGTTCGATATCGACGAAGAAACCGGCGCCAAGTCCGTCAAGGACATCAAGGAGCAGGACGTCTATATGGGCGATATCCCGCTCATGACGATGAACGGCACCTTCGTCGTCAACGGCACCGAGCGCGTCATCGTCTCGCAGATGCATCGCTCGCCGGGCGTGTTCTTCGATCACGACAAGGGCAAGACCCATTCGTCGGGCAAGCTGCTGTTCGCCGCCCGCGTGATTCCGTATCGCGGTTCCTGGCTCGACATCGAGTTCGACGCCAAGGACATCGTCTATGCGCGTATCGACCGTCGCCGCAAGATTCCGGTAACGTCGCTGATGTATGCGCTGGGCCTCGATGGCGAAGAGATCCTGTCAACCTTCTATCAGAAGATCATCTACAAGAAGATCAAGGATGGCGGCTGGCGGGTGCCGTTCGATCCGTCGCGTTTCCGCGGCTATTCGACCGTCAACGATCTGATCGATGCCGACACCGGCCAGGTTGCGCTCGAAGCCGGCAAGAAACTGACCGTGCGTGCTGCACGTCAG
>JAPLPC010000562.1 GCA_026400425.1 Hyphomicrobiales bacterium
GCAGGATGTCAGCCAGCTCAGCATCAAGGTGATGCTGGAGGGAGACTTCGGCCGCGCCTATACGGAGGCGGACAATTCCACCTCGACATCCACGGACACGATGAAGAACATCGTCAATGCCACCGCGCGGGAGAATACGGGGCTGCAGACCGAGCCGTTCTGCCAGGTGCTGGCGCAGCGTTATCTCGATCTGTATCCGCAGGTGGCGTCGGTGGCCATCACCGCGTATGAGACCAAGTGGACGCGGCTGGTGATCGACGGCGTGCCGCATCCGCATAGTTTCGTGCGTGACGACAACGGCAAGCCATTCGTCGAACTGCATGCGACCCGCGACGGCATGACGATGAGCTCGGGGCTCGACACGTTCACCTTCATGAAGTCCACCCAGTCGGGCTGGGAGAACTATTACACCGACAAGTATTCGACCATTCAGCCGACCAATGACCGCATCGCTGCGACGTCGATGGTGGCGACCTGGACGTGGTCGGGCACGCCGGCCGACTATGCGGCCACCAATGCCAAGATCCTGCAGACGCTGTTGCGCGAATTCGCGACGACCTATAGTCCGAGCGTGCAGAATAGCCTGTATCGCATGGGCGAAAAGGCGCTCGCCGCGGTGCCGGAGATTTCCGAGATCAGCATGGCCTGTCCGAACCTGCATTTCATTCCGTTGAATCTGTCCGCCTTCGGCCTCGACAACAACAACGACGTCTTCCTGCCCACCGAAGAGCCGCACGGCCAGATCGAATGCACGGTGGGGCGGGGCTGATGCTTTTCCCTCCCTCAAGCGGCGCAGCCGCGCAGGGGGAGGGTGGCACGGCGCGAGCGTTCAGCGAGCACCGGGACGGGTGGGGTGTCTCCACGGGCTCTATGTCACGTGGGGTACCCCCACCCCGGCCTATCGGCCGACCCTCCCCACAAGGGGGAGGGATTTTACTGCCGCCGACGATTTGACCGTTGAGTTTTTGTCGCGTGTCCGACGCTCGCTGGCGGACCCGTGGAATCGGCTATGGTTGTGCGCGCAGCTTGAGTGACCGGGATCGCGATGACAGGCAATCAATTACATAGCGACTTGCTCGGCGCAGGGATCGTCCGGCGCATCGACGCGCTGGCGGCGCTGTCGGAGGCGCCGGACAATCTGACGCGCGTGTTCTTATCCGAGCAGCACCGCGCGGCGGCGGAGTTGCTGACATCCTGGATGCAGCAGGCGGGGATGTTGGTGCAGATGGATGCGATCGGCAATGTCTGCGGACGCTATGAGGGCGATACGCCCGGCCTGCCATGCCTGATGCTGGGCTCGCATGTCGACAGCGTGCGCGATGCCGGCAAATGGGACGGGCCGCTCGGCGTGATCACGGCAATCGCCTGCGTCGACGATCTGCACCGGCGCGGGGTGCGATTGCCGTTCGCCGTTGAGATCGTCGCCTTTGCGGATGAGGAAGGCACCCGTTTCGGCTCGACGCTGCTCGGCAGCCGTGCGGTCGCCGGCACCTTCGTCGAAAGCGCATTGGCCGTCCGCGATCGCGACGGCGTCAGCATGCGCGACGCGATGCTGGCATTCGGGCTCGATCCCGATCATGTCGGCGCCGCCGCCCGTGCGCCGGCGGAAGTGCTGGCCTATCTCGAACTGCATATCGAGCAGGGCCCGGTGCTGGAAGCACAACGGCTGCCGGTCGGCGTCGTCACGGCGATCGCAGGGGCGACGCGGCTGGCGGTCGAACTGCACGGCACTGCCGGTCATGCCGGCACCGTGCCGATGCCGATGCGGCGCGATGCGCTGACTGGCGCCGCCGAATGCATTCTGGCGGTGGAGGAATTCTGCTGCTCCGATCGCGGCGGCCTGGTCGGCACCGTCGGTTACATCAATGCCATGCCCGGCGCGACCAATGTGATCCCCGGCCTGGTGTCGTTCACCCTCGACATCCGCGCGTCGAAGGACAGCTATCGCAAGATGGCCGTGACCGACATCGTGCGCGAGATCGAAACCATCGCCAGGCAACGCCATCTTGATCTGCAGATCAACGTCACCCATGAGAACCCCACGGCGCCATGTGCGCCGTGGCTGCAACAACAGATCGGTGCGGCGATCGCGGCGGAAGGGATGCGCGTGTTCGAATTGCCGAGCGGGGCCGGCCATGACGGCATGGCAATGATCGATATTGCTGATATCGCGATGCTGTTCGTGCGCTGCCGCGGCGGCGTCAGTCACAACCCGGCCGAGCATGTGGACGATGCCGATGTCGCCGCCGGCGCGCGGGTGTTGCTGCGCGTGATCGAGAATTTCAAACCGAAGGCATGATCCGATGGCCGGTTTTCACGGCGTGTTTCCCTATCTGGTGTCGCCGACCGATCCCGACGGCCGTATCCGCACCGAGGTGCTGGGGCGGCTCTGCGACGACCTGATCAAATCGGGCGTCCATGGCTTGACGCCGCTCGGCTCCACCGGCGAATTCGCCTATCTCGATCGCGAGCAGCGTCTTGCGGTGGTGCGGGCCACCATCGAGGCGGCGAATGGCCGCGTCCCCGTGGTCGCCGGCGTTGCATCGACTTCGACGGCCGATGCGGTGACGCAGGCAAAAGCCTATCAGCAGCTCGGAGCCAACGGCATTCTCGCCATCCTCGAAGCCTATTTCCCGCTCAAGGACGCGCAGATCGAATCCTACTTTCGCGCCATTGCCGACGCCGTCGATATTCCGGTGGTGATCTACACCAATCCGCAATTCCAGCGCTCCGATCTCACGCTCGATGTGGTGGCGCGGCTCGCGGAGCATCCGCGGATCAAATACATCAAGGATGCCTCGACCAATACCGGACGGCTGCTGTCGATCATGAATCGCGCTGCGGCGACAAGCTCGGCGTGTTCGCAGCATCCGCGCATATTCCCGCCGCGGTGATGATGATCGGCGGCGTCGGCTGGATGGCGGGGCCGGCCTGCGTGGTGCCGAAGCAAAGCGTGCGACTCTATGACCTCTGCGAAGCACAGCGCTGGGACGAGGCGATGGTGCTGCAGCGGCGGCTGTGGGGAATCAACGAGGCTTTTGCGCGCTATAACCTCGCGGCCTGTATCAAGGCAGGGCTGGTGAGCCAGGGCTACGAGGTTGGCGACCCCGTGCCACCACAAGCGGCCCTGACAGCCAGCGAATGCGAGGCTGTCGCCCGCGTGCTGGCAGAGATGTAACGTCATTCGTCATGCAAATCAGGCCGTTCTGGCCTGCCGCAGCGTGGTTGGCGCGGATGGCTTTTTCGGGCAAGGTTCGGCGCACCCGCTTGAACGGCCCATCCAAGGACGCCAGATGAACATTTTGCCCGCCAACCTGCGTTTCGGCGCCGGTCTGTCTCCCAAGCGCCTCGAAGATCAGCGTCTCCTCACCGGGCAAGGCCAATTCATCGACGACAAGCCGGATGGCGGCGCGCTGTGGCTGCATGTGCTGCGCTCGCCGCACGCCCATGCGAAGATCGGGGCCATCGACACCGAGGCCGCCAAGGCGATGCCGGGCGTGCAGGCGATCCTCCCCGGCGCCGATCTCGTGGCCGACGATGTGGGCACGCTGCCGACGCTGCCGATCTTCAAGCGGCCGGATGGCTCCCCGGCCGTGTTCGCGCCGCGCCGGTTGCTGGCGCATGAGGTGGTGCGGTTCGCCGGCGAGCCGGTGGCGGCCGTGATCGCCACATCGCGCGCTGCGGCGCAGCTCGCCTCCGAGGCGATCGACATCAGTTACGACGTGATGCCGGCGGTGGTCGATCCGACCGCCGCGGCACAGCCGGGTGCACCGCTGGTGTGGGACCCCGCCGGCGACAACATCGTGGCGGTGAGCAGCTATGGCGACGCGGCCAAGGTGGAGGCGGCCTTTGCAGCGGCCAAGCACACGGTGTCGCTCGATATCACCAGCCAGCGTCTGGTGCCGTCGGCCATGGAGCCGCGCTCGGCGATTGCCGAAGTGGACAAGACGTCCGGCCGGCTCACGCTGCACGTACAGTCGCAGACGCCGACGGCCACGCGCGATATCCTGGCGGACGCAATCCTGAAGCGGCCGAAGGATTCGATTCGTGTCATGGTCGGCGATATCGGCGGTGGCTTCGGCCAGAAGACCAGCCTGTATCCGGAAGACGCCATCGTCGCCTACGCGGCCACCAAACTCGGCAAGACAATCCGCTGGCGCGGCGACCGCACCGACGATTTCGTCGGCGGCACCCATGGCCGCGATCTCACCTCTACGTGCGTTCGATCGGCGGCACCGGCGCGTACATGTCCGGCACCGCGCTGATCATTCCGCTGGTGCTCGGCCCGTTCGTGCAGACCAGCGTCTATGACGTGCAGAACGTGCATTACGACATCAAGGCGGTGACGACCCACACGGCGCCGGTGGGCGCCTATCGCGGCGCCGGACGTCCGGAAGCGGTGTTCATCATGGAGCGCTTGATGGACGCGGCAGCACGCCAGATCGGCATGGATCCGCGCGCCATCCGCAAGGTCAACTACATCAAGCCGACGCAGCTGCCCTACAAGAACGCGGTGGGCCAGACCTATGACAGCGGTGCCTTCGCGCATATGCTGGAGCGCGCCTCCGAACTTGCCGACTGGGACGGCTTCGCTGCACGCAAGAAGGAAGCGAAGAAGAAGGGGCTGCTCTATGGCCGCGGCCTCACCAGCTATATCGAATGGACCGGCGGCTCCGGCACCAAGGAGACGGTGACGCTGCGCGCCACCGCCAATGGCCGCGTGATCCTGCATTCCGGCACCATGGCCATGGGGCAGGGGCTGCAGACCGCCTATTCGCAGTTGGTGGCGGAATCGCTCGGCATCGGCATGGACAAGATCGACGTGGTGCAGGGCGACACCGATGCCGCCACCGGCCTCGGCAGCGTCGGCTCGCGCTCGCTGTTCGTCGGCGGTACGGCCGCGGTGGTATCTGCGGTCGACATGATCGCCAAGGCGCGGGAGAAAGCCGCCAACCTGCTCGAAGCTTCCGTCGAGGATATCGAGTATTCGGCCGGCGTGCTGCGTGTGGTCGGCACCGACAAGCAGATCGGCCTGTTCGAAATCGCCAAGGCGGAAGCCGGCGAGGCGCTCAGCGTCGAGTCCACCGGCGTCGCGGATGGACCGACCTGGCCGAACGGCACGCATATCTGCGAAGTCGAGATCGATCCCGAAACCGGCATCACCAATGTGGTGCGCTACACCACGGTGGACGATGTCGGCGTCGTCGTGAATCCGATGCTGGTGGCCGGTCAGATCCATGGCGGCGTGGCGCAGGGCATCGGCCAGGCGCTGTACGAGAACACCCATTACGATGAAGACGGCCAGCTCGTCACCGCGACCTATCAGGACTACTGCATTCCGCGGGCCGGCGATCTGCCGCTGCTCTCGGTGACGCTGGATGGATCGGCGCCCTGCGTCACCAATCCGATCGGCTCGAAGGGCTGCGGCGAAAGCGGTGCCATCGGCGGGCCGCCTTGCGTGGTGAACGGCGTGCTCGATGCGCTGGCGCCTTACGGCGTCACGCAGATGAACACGCCGCTGTCGCCGGTCAAGGTGTGGGAGGCGATCCGCAGTGCGAAGGTGGCCTAGCTCGGCTTGCAGGAGCGATGACCCATCGCCCTGCCGCAATCGACGGGCATCATGGGTGATCGCTTCGCTCGCCGATCCGACGAACGACCAACAGAGAAACTTCAACCGGGAGAAAACAAAAATGAAAAGCTTCAAGGTCCTCGAATTCAACGAGCCGCTCGGCGAAGTCGATCAGGATACGCCGCAGCCGACCGGCACGCAGGTGCTGATTCGCGTCAAGGCCGCGGGCGTCTGCCACAGCGATCTGCATATCTGGGAAGGCGGCTATGAGCTCGGCCACGGCCGCAAGCGTCTGTCGCTGAAAGAGCGCGGCATCAATCTGCCGCACACCATGGGCCACGAGACGGTGGGCGAAGTGGTCGCGTTCGGCCCCGATGCACCCAAGGACGGCGTCAAGATCGGCGACGTCGCACTGGCCTATCCGTGGATCGGCTGCGGCAAATGCGCGGTGTGTCTCGCCGACGAGGAGAATCTCTGCCTGCAGCCGCGCTGCCTCGGCGTGCATTGCGACGGCGGCTATGCCGACTACATGCTGGTGCCGCATCCGAAATATCTGATCGATCTCAAGGGTATGGATCCGGTGATCGCGGCGCCTTACGCCTGTTCGGGCGTCACCACTTACAGCGCGCTTAAGAAGGTCGAGAAGGATCTCGGCAATCCCATCGTCATCTTCGGCGCCGGTGGTCTCGGCCTGATGGCGCTGACGCTGCTCAAGGCAATGGGCGGTAAGGGTGCCATCGTGGTGGATATCGATGCCAGCAAGCGCGAGGCGGCGCTGAAGGCCGGCGCGCTGGCAGCCGTGGATGGCAATGCGCCTGACGCGTTGGCGCAACTCGCCAAGGCCGCAGGCGGCCCGATCCTGTCGGTGATCGATCTCGTCGGCAACGCGCAGACCACGCAGCTCGGCTTCGATGCGCTGTCGAAGGGCGGCAGCCTGATCATGGTCGGCCTGTTCGGTGGCGGCGCCACCTGGGCACTGCCGCTGATCGCCATGAAGGCGCTGACCATCCAGGGCAGCTATGTCGGCAATCTCAAGGAGACCAAGGAGTTGCTGGAGCTGGTGCGCACCAAGAAGATCGCGCCGATCCCGACCACGCCGATGCCGTTCGCACGGGCCAACACCGCGCTGAACGAATTGCGGGAAGGCAAGCTGGTCGGCCGTGCGGTGCTGACGCCGGCGTAATGTTCGGCGCGGATGATTGCGTGGAGCGGCCTTCGGGCCGCTTCACCGCAGCCTCCACCGTCCACGATCCGATCAAACAAAAAACTCGCCGAGCGAGGCGGCGAGATGCTGTCGTCGTCTTAGGCAAGGAAAGCAGAAGCGGCAGAAAAGGAAGATGCGGCCGCCGGACATTGTCGGCGGCGCGAGCGTCGTTTACTTTTCTTCTTCTTCCGCGATGGCTTCCATCAGCACCACCATCTGGCGCTGGACGGTCTGGCTCTTGATGCGGCTATAGGCACGCAGCAGACGCAGGCTGAAAGCGCTGTCGAGGAACAGCAGGCTTTCGACTTCGCGGCTCTTGCCGTCGCCGTCGTAGAAGAAGGTGACTGGCACGTCGAGCGCGGTGGCGATCTGCTGCAGGCGCGCGGCGCCGACACGGTTGACGCCCTTCTCGTATTTCTGGACCTGCTGGAAACTGACACCCAGTTTCTCGCCCAAATCCGCCTGCGAGATTTTCTGCTCGACACGACGAAGACGGATTCGCTTGCCCAACTCGATGTCGGACTTGCCGGCGCTACGTTGCTTCATTCGTCACCATTCAGTTTATTAGATCTAGTTTGGTTGTGCTCAGGAATTGTCGAACTTGTTTTTGTTGGCCTTGGGACTGGGAAGCCTGGAAAGCTATCATCCAAAGGCATCTTCTTATACACGACGCGAAGACAATCGGAATGGTTGAATCGTCGCGATACGCGAATTCTTCAGAACATTCTCGTAATGGTTATTGCGCCCTATCACAATTTATTTTCTACGGTACTCAGTTGCTGTCGCTTGCTTAAAGCCTGCAACCAGCGGGAATTTCGCGATATTCCGTTTGCTTAGACGACCTCGGAAAAGGGTGGCGCCAGCGCGAGGCGCGGTGTAATAAGGCCAAAATCTCAGCAGTAACTGAGACTGGTTCGCATGTGCGTTTTACGGTTCGCATGCACGCTCGTCGTGGAGTTCCGTGTGCCAGAATGGACATTCGCCAGCAGAACGTGTGATTCTGGTCAGACTGACAGGGAACTGCGGCAATCTTAGATTCCTATCCCATGAATTTCTGCCGATCTGTGCGATCGCGGGCTAGGTTTGCTGTCCCTCAATCCGATCAGATCGCCGGTTACTGAACATTGCTGTCGGTCAATGCCGCATAAATCATCGTTCGCAATTCGCGGCGTACCGGATAGGCACTGGACGGCAGCAACTGCGTCATGAAAATCGCAATCAGCTCTTCCAGCGGATCGATCCAGAACGCTGTGCTTGCCGCACCGCCCCATGCATATTCGCCCGCCGTGCCCGGGATCAGTGTCTTCGCCGGATCCATCGTCACCGAAAAGCCGAGGCCGAATCCGACGCCGGCATAACCCGCTTCGCTGAACAGCGATTTGGACATTTCAGTGAGATCGCGTCCGCCGGGCAAATGATTGGACGTCATCAATGCGATGGTCTTCGGCGACAGCAGGCGGACGTCGCCGAGCGTCCCGCCGTTCAGCAATGCACGGCAGAAGGTGAGATAGTCCGCGGCCGTCGAACACAGTCCGCCGCCGCCGGAGACGAAGCTCGGCGGCGTGAGAAACGAACTCGTGGTCGGATCGTCCTGCAGCACCTTGCCGCCTCTGCCATCGGCGGCGTAGCAGGCGGCGAAGCGATGCGCTTTGTCGGCCGGTACATGAAAGCCGGTATCGTTCATGCCAAGCGGATCGAAGATGCGCTGCTGCAGGAATTGCTCGAACGGCTGGCCGCTGACTGTTTCCACGAGATAGCCGACCACGTCGGTGGAGACCGAATAATTCCAGGCGTCGCCCGGCTGGAATTCGAGCGGGAGTTTTGCGAGATCGGCGATCATCGTCGCCATCGTGCCGGCCTTTTCGATCTCGCCGATTTTCTGCGCGCGATAGGCGGCGTCGACATTGGTGCGGTTCTGGAATCCGTAGGTAAGGCCGGAGGTGTGTCGCAGCAGATCGACGATCTGCATCGGCCGCGTGCAAGGGCGGGTCAGGAACTGCGGCGCGAGGCCGGCCTGATAGACACCGAGATTGGCCCATTCGGGAATGTATTTATGCACGGGCTCATCGAGCGCCACACGGCCTTCCTCCACCAGCATCATGAGCGCCACCGAGGTGATCGGCTTGGTCATCGAATAGATGCGGAAGATGGTGTCGTGTTTCACCGACACGTTGCGCTCGACATCGGCCAGGCCGTGAACGCTGTGATGCACGATGCCGCCGCGGCGAGACACCAGCAACTGCGCACCGGGGAAGCGGCCGCTGTCGAGATAGTTTGTCTGCAGATGGCGTTCGATCCGCTGCAGCGCTGCAGCGGACATGCCGGACTGCTCGGGAGCGACGATCGGGGCGGCGAGGCTGGTGATGGACATCGGTGCACTCGGATGGCGGACGGTCTGCGGATTAAGCGGACCCGGGAGGCTGCTGTCCATGGCCGAACTGCAGGGTCCATGCGTGAAATGCCGTTACCAGGTCTGCACTATAATACCTCTTCGTGACTCGCCTATTTCGCGTGCGTCGCACAATATTTAAGCGGCACGCAAATTTTCGCAGCGGACGACGGTGGCGCGGAGTTTCACCCGTTCGCCTAAGCTGATGCAAAGACTACAGATATGTGCATCGGCAGGCTTGGCACGAAGCTTGAATAGTTCTTATCGACGCCATCGTAGCCGTCACATTCCATCATCAGCCAGCACTGCCACCCTGCGGGCCTCCTCCAGCCGCGCCGCTATGTGCGCGCCTTCAGGCGCAACGTAACGAAGCGGCAATGGGCATGCGGGCCGACCCGAGGCGCGAAAGGACGACATCATCCCATGACGACGCATGTGACCACCAAGCCGGGCCGCAAGATCAGCCGCCGCCAGCTCCTCAAGGCCGGCGCGGGCAC
>JAPLPC010000123.1 GCA_026400425.1 Hyphomicrobiales bacterium
CGAAGAAGATCTGGCCGGTGACGGTATAGGTCCGGACCGCCGTTCCCTCCTCGCGCCGGGAAGCCACGCCGAACAGCTTTGTGACCTTGTGGGCAAAGAACAACCCGCTGAGAATAACGCCGAATACGACGCCCTTGGCGAGGTCATGGGTGGCAACCACCACCACGACGGTACCGAGCATGACGACACTCGACGATTTCGGATGGGTCAGCAGCGTCCCGACCGATCGCCACTGGAAGGTGTTAATCGAAACCATGATCATGACCGCAACCAATGCCGCCATCGGGATCTGCGCCACATAGGGGCCGAGCACGACGATCAAAAACAGTAGGAAGGCGCCGGCCCACAGGGTCGAGAGCCGGCCGCGGCCACCGGACGAGACATTGATCACCGACTGGCCGATCATGGCGCAGCCGGCCATGCCACCAAAGAACCCCGAGGTGATGTTGGCGGCGCCCTGCCCGGCGCATTCGCGATTTTTGTCCGATGTCGTGTCAGTCATCTCGTCGATGATCGCCGCGGTCATCAGGCTTTCCAAAAGGCCGACCATGGCGATGGCGAAGGAGGTCGGGAAGATGATCCGCAGCGTCTCCCAGTTGAGCGGCACCTGCGGCAAAGCGAAGAACGGCAGCTCGTTCGGCAGCACGCCCATGTCGCCGACTGTGCGGATGCCAAAGCCGAAATACATGGAAGCCGCGGTGAGCAGCACGATGGTGACCAGCGGCGACGGCACGGCTTTGGTGATGTAGGGCAAGCCGTAGATGATCGCGAGACCGATAGCCGTCATCGCATAGACCGCCGGGCCGCGGCCAAGCAGCTCCGGCATCTGCGCCATGAAGATCAGGATCGCCAGCGCATTGACGAAGCCGGTCACCACCGAGCGCGACACGAAGCGCATCAGGGTGCCGAGCCGCATCAGGCTGGCAACGATCTGGATGAGGCCCGTTAGGATCGTGGCGGCGAACAGGTAGTTGACGCCGTGCTCCTTGACGAGGCCGACCATCAAGAGCGCGGTGGCGCCGGTCGCCGCCGAGATCATTGCCGGACGGCCGCCGGCAAAGGCGGATACGACGGCGATACAGAACGAGGCATAGAGACCGACTTTGGGATCGACGCCGGCGATGATCGAAAATGCGATCGCCTCGGGGATGAGCGCAAGTGCCACGACGGTGCCCGCCAGCAATTCACGGGTGACGTTCGGAGCCCATTCGCTCCGCAGATGAACCATATCCATGGTGATGTTTGAACTTTCTTGTCTCACGCGAACAATGTTGGCGCGTGAGGCGCGCAAAACGGCTGCCGGCCTCAGTGAGGTCCGTGGAGAAATAGCCTGAATTTGCGTGATCCGGCGGGTCGGCGGCCGGAAGAGCCACCCGGATTTTCACCGGGTCCGGTGGTGTGTGCGCAGACTAACGGAGTTGATGGTGCCGTGCAACACGTAGATGCGCAGTGCGCAGGATGGCTTGAGCGTCTTCGCGATACCCGTGAGTTCTTGCGCAGGCGGTGATGGGTATCGCTTTGCTCAACCCATCCCACGAGGTCGCAGCTACGAAGCGCGCTTCAGTATCGACACGAAAAATCCGTCCGTTCCGGTTTTTCGTGGCGTCATCAGCAGCCCTTCCGGCGACTGATAGACGGCGGCGGCGAAATCATCCGCTTTTTCCCATAGCGCCGACATCACCTGCGCCGTCGGAACAACCGCAAAGCCCGGCTGGCGCGCGAGAAATCCATTCACCTGATCGCGATTCTCCTGCGGCAGCACCGAGCACGTGATGTAGGCGATCCGTCCGCCCGGCTTCACGAACTGCACGGCGCGATCGAGCACCTCTTGCTGGTCCTTGACGCGGACCTCGAGCGCGCCGGGCCGCATTCGCCATTTTGCATCCGGATTGCGGCGCCAGGTGCCGGTGCCCGTGCAGGGTGCATCGATCAGCACGAGATCGGCGGAATCGCGGATGTCTACCAGCGGATCCTCGTCGCCTTTGGGCGTGCGGATATCGGCGTTGTGGATACCCGCGCGTGACAGCCGCTCATGGATCGGCGCCAACTGGCGCTTGTCGGCATCGGTTGCAATCAAACGGCCCTTGCCCTGCATCATGGCGCCCAGCGCCAGGGTCTTGCCACCGGCACCGGCGCAGAGATCGATGACCTGCTCGCCCGGCTTTGCACCGGAGAACAGCGCCGCCAGCTGCGAGCCTTCGTCCTGCACCTCGATGCCGCCCTTGATGAAATCCTCTTCGGCATGGACACCGGGATTGCGTGCATCGGCCCCGAGCGCGATGCGCAGGCCGAGCGGCGACCATGGCGTTTCCGTCGCTCCGAGGTGTTTCAGCGACGCCAGCGCTTTGTCGCGTTTGCTCTTCAGCGTGTTGACGCGCAGATCGAGCGGCGCGCGGCTGGCCATCGCGGCGGCTTCCGCCACGCGATCATCACCGAACACGTCGGCGAGTTGACCATCGAGCCATTCGGGATAATCGCCGGCAATATGCGCTGGTGCGCCGTCGGTGGTGCGCGTCTGAAGCGCCTTGCGTTCGGAGTCGCTGAGCGGCTCCGGCGCGAAACGGCCGCCGTCGCACAACAGCGCGATCGCCTCGGCATCCATGCCGCGTTCGAGCTTGAGCATGCCGAGCACGCGTGCGCGCGACGTCTCGTCTTCCATCACCCAGGCGCTCGAGGCGCGCCGGCGCAGCACGTCCCAGACCAGACCGGCGATGCCGGCACGGTCGCCGGAGCCCGCAAAGCGATGCGCAGTGCCCCACTCCTTCAGCGCCTTGGCGGCGGGAACGCGCTGAGCCTCGATGGCGTCGATAACCTCGATGGCAGCAGTCAAGCGGGCGGCGGGCGTCATGGCAAAAATCCAGTTCTGAGAATCGGCGCCACCCCTCGCCTTACAGCAGGAGCAGCATCCGCAGCGCGAAGTAGAACCACATGGCCAGCAATACAAGCGCACTCGCGATCCAGGCCTGCGATCCACGGTTGCCGGCAAAGAAGCCCGCCCCGACGAAACGGGCAACCACGAACACCCAGGACAGGCAGACCAGGACCAGATCGATCTTTCGTAGCGGCAGGCCGAGCGCGATCAGGGCATAAAACAGCAGATCAAGCTGTGGCGCAGTGTTCGGTAACTCGCGGCCGTCACCACGGCTGCCCCAGCCACCGCGCAGACCAGTCACGAAGAACATGCCGAGCGTAATGGCTACGAGCACGAAGACCGGCAGCAGAACCATCTGGATAGACATCGAAATTCCCCATCAGCCCGCCGGCGGCTCCATACCGACGGCTACGGGAACTGGAACCGCCGAGGTGGGCATCGGGTTCCATCCGCATGACTCTCGCTACCTGTCATTGCGAGGCGCGCAACGACGAAGCAATCCAGTCTTTGGCTTTCTGGATTGCTTCGC
>JAPLPC010000649.1 GCA_026400425.1 Hyphomicrobiales bacterium
GGCGGCCTCGGCTCGCTGGTCGGCGCCATCATCGCCGGCCTCGTGGTCGGCGTGGTCATCAGCATGACCGCGCTGTTCGCGCCGGAAATGGCGACCATCGTGATGTTCGCGCTGATGGCCATCGTGCTTCTGATCCGGCCGCAGGGCCTGTTCGGCAAACTCGCGTAACGGAGCCCATCATGAATTCCTCCTCCGTTGCCGCTCCATTGCCTGCCGCCGCGCGAAAGCCTGCGGGTCTCAAGGCTGCCTTGACCAAGTATCGCGTCCCGCTGTCGATCCTCGCGCTGTGCATCCTGCCGTGGTTGCTGCCGTCGAAGGCGCTGGCGGTCAATGTGCTTATCTACGGCGTCGTCTGCGTCGGCTATAATCTGCTGTTCGGCTACACCGGCCTGCTGTCGTTCGGCCACGCCGCCTTCTTCGGCGCCGGTGCCTATATCACCGGCATCGCCATCGGCCAGTTCGGCGTGCCTTGGTATCTCGCGGTGCTGATGGGCATTGCCGGCGGTGCGGTGCTGGCCTTCATCATCGGCGGCATGTCGACGCGGACGCGCGGCATTTATTTCTCGATGGTCACGCTCGCACTGGCGCAGCTGGTCTATTACGTCGCGCTACAGACGCCGAGCTGGACCGGCGGCGAGAATGGCTTGCGCGGCTTCACGGTGAACAAGATCAACCTGTTCGGCTTCGACATCAATTTTCTCGACCCGGTCAACAAATACTACGTGCTGATGGTGTTCGCGGCGCTCGCCCTGTGGCTGGTGTCGCGCATCCTCAATTCGCCGTTCGGCGCCGCCATCGAGGCGATCCGCGAGAACGAGCGCCGCGCCCGCACCTGCGGTTACGACGTCGAGCGCACCAAGCTGCTGGCGTTCACGCTGTCCGGCACCATTTGCGCGCTCGGCGGCACCATGTCGGCGCTGCATCTCGCTTTCGTGCCGCTGGAGTCGATGCACTACCTCACCTCCGGCATGATTGTGATGATGACACTGCTCGGCGGTGCCTCGAGCTTCTTCGGTCCATTCATCGGCGCGCTGGTGTTCCTGCTGATGGAAGACGTGTTCTCGCTATGGACGTCGCACTGGCAGATCATCGTCGGCTCGATCTTCGTGCTGTTCGTCCTGTTCCTGCCCAAGGGCATCTGGGGCACATTTCTGTCGAGGGTCGTCCGATGAGTGCGCCGCTGCTCGCCGTCGAAAATGTCGGGATGAAATTCGGCGGCTTCGTCGCGCTGCAGGGCGTGACGACGGAGTTCCGCCCCGGCCGCGTCACCTCCATCATCGGGCCGAACGGCGCCGGCAAGAGCACGTTCTTCAACGTGCTGTCCGGCGTGCTTTCGCCGTCGACTGGAACCGTGCGCTTCAAAGGGCAGGATCTCAAGGGCACGCGCCAGCATGAATTCGTTCATCGCGGCATCGCGCGGTCGTATCAGATCACCAACATCTTCCCCGATCTGAGCGTCCACGAGAATGTCCGCGTTGCCGCGCAGGCGGGCCGTTCGCGCTACAATATCTGGACCAACCGCAACAGGTTCGATGAGCTGGATGCGCGCGCCGACAAGGCGCTGGAGTCCGTCGGCCTGTTTGCCAAGCGCAACGAGACCGCAAAATTTCTGGCCCACGGTCAGCAGCGCGCGCTGGAGATCGCCATCGCGCTGATTTCCGGCCCCGAACTGCTGCTGCTCGACGAACCGACGGCCGGCATGGGCCCGGAAGAAACCAAGGACATGGTCGCGCTGCTGGAGAGACTGGCGGCCGAGCGCACCATTCTTCTGGTCGAGCACAAGATGAAGATGATTCTCGGCCTCAGCGATCGCATCCTGGTGCTGCATCACGGCCAGCTGATTGCCGACGGCACGCCGCACGACATCCAGACGGACCCCGAAGTTCGTCGCGTCTATCTAGGACAGAACCATGGCTATGCTTGATATCAAGGACCTGCACGCCTGGTACGGCTCCAGCCACACGCTGCACGGCGTCTCGCTCAAGGTGGAGCCCGGCGAAGTGGTGGCACTCGTCGGCCGCAACGGCGCCGGCAAGACAACCACCATCCGCTCCATCATGGGGCTGATGCCGAAAACCACCGGCAGCATGCAGTTCGACGGCAAGGACCTCGTTGCACTGAAGGCCCATGATCGCTATCGGCTCGGCCTAGCCTATGTGCCGGAAGAGCGCCGCATCGTGCCGGGCCTCACCGTACGCGAGAATCTGCAGCTCGGCCTCGTCGCCTCGCGCGGCAAGATCGACGAGCGCGAGGCCATCGACGAAATCGCCGAGAGTTTTCCGCGCCTGAAGGAGCGCCTCGATCAGGAAGGCGTCACGATGTCCGGCGGCGAGCAGCAGATGCTCGCCATCGCCCGTGCCACCATCGCCAAACCGAAGATGATCCTGCTGGATGAGCCCTCCGAAGGCATCATGCCGGTGCTGGTGGAGGAGATGGGCGTGCTGTTCCGCAAGCTGCGCGATCAGGGGGTGACGCTGCTGCTGGTCGAACAGAACGTCGAATGGGCGCTACGCCTCGCCGATCGCGCGGTGATCCTCGATCAGGGCGAGGTCGTCTATGAGAGCAGCTCGGAAGCGCTGCTCGCCGACAAGGAAATTCAGGAACGCTATTGCGCCGTGTGATGCGTAGGCGAAGGACACCATCCCATGCAGATGAATGACAGCCAGACCATCCCGGCTTCCCGCGAAAAAGTCTGGGCCGCCCTGAACGATCCCGTGGTGCTGAAGCAGTGCATCCCCGGTTGCCAGGAGCTCGACATGACGTCACCGACCGAGATGACGGCGAAGGTCGTCATCAAGGTCGGTCCGGTCAAGGCGAGTTTCGGCGGCAAGGTCACGCTCAGCGATCTCGATCCGCCGAATGGTTACAAGATCACCGGCGAAGGCTCCGGCGGTGTCGCCGGTTTCGCCAAAGGCGGTGCGGCGATCCAGCTGGAAGCAGTCGGCGACGACGAGACGATCCTGCACTATCAGGTCGACTCGCAGATCGGCGGCAAGCTGGCGCAACTCGGCGGGCGCCTGATCGATGCCACCGCGAAGAAACTCGCTGGCGAGTTTTTCACCAAGTTTGCTGCGGTGGTTTCTGGCGCGAAGTAGCAGCGCCAGGCGCTCACACCGCGATAAACTGCTTCCGCGCCTCGCGCACCTGGCCGACGATATAGCGGCGGATTTCCCGGACACGATGCGTATCGTGGGTGTCGGGATGCGACACCAGCCAGTAGGTGCGGGTGAAACTGTTGGCGGGCAGGATGCGCCGCAGCTCGGGATGTCGCCGCGCCGCGTAGTCGTGCAGGATGCCGACGCCATGGCCGGCGCGCACGGCTTCCAATTGTCCGATCACGCTGCCGCATTCGAAACGCCGGGTGATCAGCTCGCCGAGCGTCGATGCATAGTCCAGTGCGCGGCTGAAGATGA
>JAPLPC010000423.1 GCA_026400425.1 Hyphomicrobiales bacterium
GAGCGATCCGAACCAATGGGTCTCGCTCGGTGACAACCGCCCGGCTGTGGCAACCGCCAGCGCTCGCTAATCACACCACGAATTGGAGACACGCGACCCGGTCACATCCCCACCCCTCCCCGTCCCAGACCGGGTCGCGCGCGCCCGAACCTCCCCCAAGGTTCGGGCGCAACTATTTCAATGAGGTGTTTGAAGGCGCTGGTTACTCGCAGACATCGACGCGCCGGACACGCCAGCCCTTTGCAGTACGAATGCGCTGATTGGCGATGCGACAACCGCCCAGGTCCTCATAACGATAGATCGTCGGATAACCGTAGCCGAAGCCATAATACGGACCGTAGCCGTAACGACCGGGATATCCCCAGCCGAAGCCAGGACGGCCATGGAAACTACCGCTGTGAAAGCCCCCACGCGCAGAGGCCGCTGTCGGCACTGCCAGCGCGCATGACAGCGCCAGGGCTCCGATCCAAACATTGCGTAACATGGTCACAGTCTCACCTCCGGCAGACCCGCTGCGATCGAGGTTTAACCTTTGCGCGGCGCATTTGGATTCACAAGCCGTCGATCGCAGGTATTGCGAAGCAACCACGTCGTTCAGCATCCGTGGCTTAGCAATCTGCGCCTCAACAGCCCTTGCAGATGTTTTTCACCTTGCGATCGACGGCACGATCCTGTTGATCGACCAGCTCGTTGCCGGTGCTGGGCTTGCCGTCATAGGACTGCACATTGGCGCCAAAGCCGCTTCCCATACCTGTCGGGGCACGGCCTCCGCTGGAGTTGGCCGTCCCGGCGCTATTGGTGCCTGCGGCGCCGCCCGTTGCGCCACCACCTGCGCTGCCTTGCGTCAATGCGGCAGTCGATGACAGCAGCATTGCTGCCGCAGCTAGCGTCATGATCTTCGGCATCCGAACCATCGTCATTCTCCTTCAGAATGGAACGACGACTTGCGACACCAGTTCCCTGTCTGGAACGATTCCTCAGCGTGCTGCTTGATCTCGAATAAGGGCTGGCGATGCGAAAGCTGATCGAATTCGACGACGACACCCGCGAGAAGCTGACGCAGCTCGGACGAGATCGCATGGCGACCATGCAGGAGCTTGCCGACGAGGCGTTCGCCGACCTTCTGAAGAAGCACGGTGTGCCCATCGATTTGAAAGATGCACTTTGCAAGAGCGCGAAGAAGACAGACAGATCCGAACCAACCGCGCGCACCACGACGCGCACAAACGATTCACTTTCGACGAGGAAACGCCCACATGCCAATCGAGCCGCAAAAAGATCCGTTCGTCGAGGGTGAAACTGCTGCCACGCAGAATATCCCCGCTGAGGCCAATCCGTATCAGGATGGCAGCGAAGATTTCGCCCTGTGGAGCGCTGGTCACGAGCGCGTGGCCACCGCCCAGGAAGCGCGAGAGTCGGAAGGAACCTAGCCGGACAGACTCACTCGCATCAGATCGCGGATGGGACGGGAGAGCGATCAGGTCCGGATCGCGCTCCCCTTGCAACTCAACCTATTCTCTTCATGCCCAACTTGAAGCGTGGGCCGTTGGCGGCATAGAAACGCGCCGCGCTGCCCATCGCCGTCACCTGCTCCGCTGACAGCGTCCGGATGACGCGCGCGGGCGAACCGATGATCAGCGAGTTTTCCGGAAATTCTTTGCCTTCGGTAATGACCGAGCCGGCACCGACGATGCTGTTCTTGCCGATCCGCGCGCCGTTCATCACGATGGAGCCCATGCCGATCAGCGCACCATCTTCGATGGTACAGCCGTGCAAAATGACGTTGTGACCGACGGTGCAATTCCTGCCAATGGTGAGCGGAAAGCCCTTATCGGTATGGCAAGTGCAGTTGTCTTGAACGTTGGAGCCTTCGCCGATCTCGATCCATTCGTTGTCGCCGCGCAAGACTGCGCCGAACCAGACGCTTGCTTCTGGTTTCAATCGGATTTTACCGATGACATCGGCCGTGTCGGCAATGAAATAATTTCCGTCGGCCGGAAGGTCCGGACCTTGCCCGTCGAGTTCGTAGATGGCCATGCGCGTGTGGTCTCCCTTTGCGCGCTACACTGCCACGAACACGGAGGTTGAGGCCAGAGTGCGCCGGCGCGCTCTATGCTCCGGCGATGATGCCGAGCGCCTGCAGGGTCAAGACGATGAAGGTTCCCGACATCAGACTCCAGAATCCGGCCAGCACCGTTGCGATCATCACGAACTGAATGCGTTGCGGGTCCGGCGCGCCGGAACGCAGCGTATTGCGCATGATGATGACTGGGGCGGAGAACACCAGAAGCGGCACGGCCGCGAAACTC
>JAPLPC010000001.1 GCA_026400425.1 Hyphomicrobiales bacterium
CTGCGGGTCTCCCTCCCCCTTGTGGGGAGGGTGGCGCGTAGCGCCGGGTGGGGGTACCCCACGCGACGTCGGAGTGTGGGGCGCCCCCCACCCGTCCGGCCTATCGGCCGGCCACCCTCCCCACCCCGCATGGCTGCGCCATGCGTGGAGGGAGGGACAGCAAGAGCCGCGAGCTTAATTGAACCTTGCATTATCAAAACCGCGGCAGTTCCGGGAATGCGAGCTTGCCACCGTGCACATGCACGCGCCCCAGCTCTGCGCAGCGATGCAAAGTAGGAAATACCTTGCCGGGATTGAGCAGGCCCTGGGCGTCGAAGGCGCATTTGATGCGCTGCTGCTGGCCGAGATCGATCTCGTTGAACATCTCCGGCATCAGGTCACGCACAGGCGCAGGATGTCGGCGCCGAAAGCTTCGGCCTTCTCCATCTCATCCGCCTTGTTCGCATCGTACAGAATGAGCGGATGCAGATTGCCGTCGCCGGCATGAAACACATTGGCGACGCCGAGACCGTATTTGGCCGACATTTCCTTCATCCGGCGCAGCACCAGCGGCAGCGCCGCGCGCGGGATGGTGCCGTCCATGCAGAGATAGTCCGGCGAGATGCGACCGACCGCGGGGAACGCCGCCTTGCGGCCCGACCAGAACAACAACCGCTGCTGCTCGGACTCCGAAATCTGGCAGGTGGTCGATCCGCATTTCAGCGCGATCGCCTCGACGCGCTTGATGAGTTCATCGACTTCGACCGCGGGACCATCGAGTTCGACGATCAGCAGTGCATCGACATCGAGCGGATAGCCGGCGTGGACGAAGGCTTCGGCGGCGTGGATCGCCGGTCGATCCATCATCTCCATGCCGCCCGGAATGATGCCGGCGCCGATCACGTCGGCGACGCATTGGCCGGCGGCCTCGACTTCGGCAAAGCCGATCATCAATGCGCGCGCTGTCTCCGGCTTCTGCAGGATACGCACGGTGACTTCGGTGACGACGCCGAGCAGTCCTTCCGAGCCGGTGATGATGCCGAGCAGATCATAGCCCGACGGCTCGGCGGTCTTGCCGCCAATGCGGATCACCTCGCCGGTCATCAACACGATCTCGCAGCCGAGCAGATTGTTGGTGGTCATGCCGTATTTGAGACTATGCACGCCGCCGGAATTCTCCGCGACATTGCCGCCGATCGAGCACGCGATCTGCGACGACGGATCGGGCGCGTAATAGAAGCCGGCATGCGCCACGGCCTGACTGATGGCGAGATTGGTGACGCCGGGCTCGACGACCACGGCGCGATTATCGAAATCGATCTCGCGCACGCGCTTGAACTTGCCCAGACCGAGCAACACGGCATCTGCCAGCGGCAGCGCACCGCCGGACAGTGAAGTGCCTGAGCCACGGGGGACCACCTTGATACCGTTGTCATGACAGTATTTCAGGACCTTCGACACTTGCTCGGTGGTGTCCGGCAACACCACCACCATCGGCGGCTGCCGATAGGCGGTGAAGCCGTCCGACTCGTAAGGCAGCATCTCGGCGGCGCTCGAGATCACACCCTCGCCCGGCACCAGCTTTTGCAAACCGGCGACAATGGCATCGCGCCGGGCCAGCACGGCGGTATCGATGGCCGGCATCATGATCGTCATCGAACGCTCTTCCCTATTCGCAACCGCGA
>JAPLPC010000388.1 GCA_026400425.1 Hyphomicrobiales bacterium
CTGGGGCTGGCTTTGTTACGCCTGATTTCGTCGCAAGGGCCGATCGTATTTCTAGGCAAGGATATCCAGGGTCTGCAGTTCAAGCAGATGCGGCCATTCCGGCGCGACATGCAGATCGTGTTTCAGGATCCATTCGGTGCGCTCAGCCCGCGCATGTCCGTCGGCGACATCATTGCCGAAGGACTCAGCGTGCACCAGCCGCAATTGTCGGTCGAACAGCGTGAAGAGCGCGTGGTCAAGTCGCTGCAGGATGTCGGCCTCGATCCGGCAACGCGCTTCCGCTATCCGCATGAATTCTCCGGCGGCCAACGCCAGCGCATCTCGATCGCGCGTGCGGTGGTGCTCGAGCCGCGTTTCGTCGTGCTCGATGAGCCGACCAGCGCGCTCGACATGCTGTTCCAGGCGCAAATGGTTGATCTGCTGCGCGAACTGCAGCGCAAGCGCGATCTGACCTACATGTTCATCTCGCATGACCTGCGCGTGGTGGCGTCGCTGGCCAGCCATCTAATCGTGATGCGCGATGGCAAGGTGGTGGAAGAGGGCCCGGCCGCGGAGCTTTTCGAACATCCGAAGTCTGACTATACCCGCGCGCTGTTTGCCGCTGCGTTCCGCATCGAGGCGGTGCCGGGCGGTGCGGCAGCGCCGTAACACGATGACCGACGACAGCCCCACCAGCGACATTGCCGACCGCGCCATCGATGTCGCGGTGTCGCCACCGGTGACGATCGCGCGGGGATACCTGCCCTATGAGCGCTACGACGTCGCAATCATCCGCAGCGACGATGAAACCCTGCACCAACGGCGTGACGTCCTCCGCGCAGGCCGGGTTGCCGCGGTGCTGCCGATCGATCGCGATCGCGGCGAGATTGTACTGATGCGCCAATTCCGGTTGCCGGCGCATCTCGCCACTGGGCGCGGCGAGATGGTCGAGATCGTGGCCGGCCGTGTCGATGGCGACGAGACCGCCATCGCTGCCGCCGCCCGCGAATGCCGTGAGGAGATTGGCATCACGCCGGATCGTTTGATCGAACTCTACAGCGTGCTGCCGACTCCGGGGATCACCGACGAGTATGTCACGTTCTTTCTCGGCTTTATCGACAGCAGCAAAGTGCCGTTGCGCGGTGGCCTCGCTGACGAGCATGAAGATACGCGGCCGTTCGTGGTAAAGATCGACGCCGCCGTCGCGGCGCTGGATCAGGCCCAGGTGTTTAATGGGTTGATGATCGGCGCCTTGCAATGGCTTGCATTGCATCAGGATCGTTTGCGCGATTATTCCGATCGCGCGACTAGTCCAGTCGTTTGACGCTCGTCACGTCGCTTCCGCCGGCCGCAATGCGGGCAATCGCGTCTTTCGTGGATTCGATCGCTGTCATCATGTGATGCGCGTTGGCGTGCACGATCGTGTCGGCATCGCGAACGATGGCCACATGCCCCTTCCAGAACATCAGGTCGCCACGCTTCAAAGTCTGCATGTCGTTCTTCGACAGCGTGCGACCTAGCCCGTCCTCCTGCATGTCGCTGTCGCGCGGGCAACCGGTTCCGGAAGCGGTGAGCGCGACCTGCACGAGGCCGGAGCAATCGATGCCGAGGCTGCTCTTACCGCCCCACAGATATGGCGTGCCGATGAAACGCTCGGCCACAGCCACGAAATCCGGCTCGCAGAAGGTGAGGTCGGCAACATGTTGCGCCGGGATGTAATGCCCGTTGCTGGTGACGGCGAAGGACTCGGTCGTCTTCACGATGGACAGGCGCGCGCCGAGTGGCAGCGTGTCGACCGGCGGCAATTTGATCGAGGGGCCGGGGAACGCGAAGGTGCGCAGCGCGATCACTTTGTGGGTCGGCGCCGGGCCACGCGGATACAGAGCAAGATCGGAAATCCAGCCGACATAGCCATCGGATTCCAGCTGCCCCCAGGCCCATCCCTCGCCGTTGCGATCATACACCGTGACACGGTCGCCGCGCAGCGCCTGTGTGTCGAGCATCGCGCCGGCGAACGGATCGCGCCGCACCGATGTGACGCCATCGGTGATTTCCAATTCCTCGCCGCCGACGAAGCGCTCGGCTTCGACCTGGCCCTCGAGATACTTCGCGGCGACATCGGGCCGCGCCGGCGTCAGACGTTTATCCATAGCGTTGGCTCAGCACTGCAAAGATCGCGCGCGCGGCCTGGCACTCGCCGCCTTCGGGGCGGGCGGGCTTGGCCGATGGCGTCCAGCCATAGATGTCGACATGCAGCCAGCGCGTCGCAGCACCGACGAAGCGCTGCAGAAACAGCGCACAGGTGATCGAGCCGGCAAAGCCGCCGGACGGCGCATTGTTGATATTGGCGACTTTGGAATCCAGCCAGGCGTCATACGGCGCCCACAAGGGCAGGCGCCACAGCGGGTCATTCTGTTCGCGCGCGCAGGTGGCGACATCGGACGCGAGGACTTCGTCATTGGTATAGAACGGCGGCAGGTCCGGCCCCAGGGCAACCCGTGCGGCACCGGTCAGGGTGCCGAGGTCGATCAGCAGGTCCGGCTGTTCTTCATCGGCGAGGGTCAGCGCATCGGCGAGCACGAGACGTCCTTCGGCGTCGGTATTGCCGATCTCAACGGTCGGCCCCTTGCGCGACTTGAAAACATCCAGCGGCCGAAACGCATTGCCGGCAACGGCATTCTCCACGGCGGGGATCAGCACGCGCAAGCGCAGCCTCAGTTGCGCGTCCATGATCATCTGCGCGAGCGCCAGCACATTGGCGGCGCCCCCCATGTCCTTTTTCATGATCAGCATGCCCGACGACGGCTTCAGATCGAGCCCGCCGGTGTCGAAGCAGACGCCCTTACCCACCAGCGTCACTTTCGGATGCGATGGATCTCCCCAGCTGAAATCGATCAAACGCGGGGCGCGCGTCGAGGCCATGCCGACGGCGTGGATCAATGGGAAATTGGAAGCCACGAGGTCATCGCCGGTGATGCAGCTGAACGCGGCGCCAAATCGGCTCGCAAGCTGCTGCGCGACCTCTGCCAGTTGCTCCGGCCCCATGTCGTTCGACGGCGTATTGATCAGATCACGCGCGAGTGCGGCGGCTTCGGCGATACGGGTGATCTCGGCGATATCGACGCCTGCAGGCGGCACCAGCTTGGCCTTCGGAGCGTCGTTGCTGCGATAGCGCTCGAAGCGGTAGCTGCCGAGCGCGAAGGCGAGAACCGCAAGGCGCATGTCATGCGGCGCATTGTCGAAGCGATAGGTGCCGGGCGGCAGCAGGCCCGGCAGCGTGCCGGGACGAAAAGGGTCACGATATGTTTCGCCGGCGTCTTCAATGCCGAACAGCACCTGCGCGATCGCGCCTTCGGCATCGGGTAGCGCGAGCCACGCTCCGGGCTTGCCACTGAATCCATGAGCCGCAGCGAAAGCCTGCGCCGTGGCCGGCAGGGTCGCGGCGACCGCCGGCCACGTGCTTTTGGTGGCAAAGCTGATCGGGATCACCGGCGTCGTCGGGTTGGCGTCGAAGGCGGAATGCATGGCGTGGCTCGCGGTTCAGAAGAGGGCCGTTCTGCAGCCCTCTAGGTCGGAGGTGACGGCCGGCGATGCGGCCCGGGA
>JAPLPC010000368.1 GCA_026400425.1 Hyphomicrobiales bacterium
GCGCGCTGGCCTGGGTGCTGTTGCACTTCGTGCTCTATGTCGGCGACCAGAATTGGCGGCTGCTCCGCGTGGCGATCGAGATCGTCAGCCGCGTCTATCTGATCATCGGCTTCACCGCGGGCGCCTTTGTGCTCGGTCTGCAGCTGGGCGCCGTGGTCGCCATGGCGGCCAGTGCAGCAGCCGTCTGGCTCGCCATGATCGGCCAGATGATCGTCTTGAACCGCCGGCTCGGCACCCATGTCGAAGCGGGCGCCAAGGCGCATGATTACCGCGGCTGGCTGAAAGTCTCGCTGCCGATCCTTTTGGTCGAGAGTTTCTATCTGCTGTTGTCCTACACCGACGTGCTGGTGCTCGAGCGCTTCGTGTCGTCGGAAGAAGTCGGCGTCTACTTCGCCGTGGTGAAGACGCTCGCGCTGGTCTCGTTCATCCATTATGCGATGTCGGCCACCACGGCCCACCGGTTTACGGAATATCACGCCACCGGCGACAAGGCGCGTCTCGCGGCTTATGTCACGCATGCGATCAAATGGACGTTCTGGCCATCGCTCGCGGCCACCGTGGTTCTGCTCGCACTCGGCAAGCCGTTGCTATGGCTGTTCGGCCCGCAATTCATCGTCGGTTACGACATCATGTTCATCGCCGCTATCGGCCTCGTGGTGCGCGCCGCGATCGGGCCGATGGAGCGCTTGCTCAACATGCTCGGCCATCAGAACGCGTGCGCCCTCGCCTATGCATCGGCTTTCGTGCTGAACCTGATCCTGTGTCTCATCCTGATTCCGCATTTCGGCGGCCATGGCGCCGCGGCTGCGACCTCGATCGCGCTGACATTCGAGACGGTATTGCTGTTCTGGATCGTGCGCCGCAGGCTCGGACTGCACGTGCTGGCGTTCGGGAAGCGGAACTGAAGCCACTCGCGGGCCTGCCTGGTTCATGGTATCATTCCGGCATGACTGCCTCTGACCTCAAATTTTTGCTTGAGCGCGCGGAAAACTGGCCGGAAACGGCGCAGGCCGAGCTGGTGGCTGTGGCAAAGGAAATAGAGCAAGAGCTGGGCGCGCAAACATACGAAGCGTCGGACGACGAGCTACAGACCATCGACGAAGCAGTCGCCTCGCTCGACGCCGGCGAATTTGCGACGAAAGCTGAAGTGGAAGCCGTTTTCGCCAAATTCCGCCGATGAAACCGATCTACTCGCGGCGTGCGCTGGCGGATCTCGATCGGATCGCCACGTATTACGCATCGGCGGCAAGTCCGTCAGTCGCACGATCTATCGGGAAACGTATCGAGAGCGTCGTCGATCAAATATGCCGAACACCGCATGCGGCACCAACGTTGTCAAAGCGATCTGGAGTTCGCGTCATGGCGGTGGTCCGCTATCCGTTCCGGATTTTCTATCGTGTGCAGCCCGAATGCGTGGAAATCGTTCACATTCGACACACATCACGTCGACCGCTGGCTAGCTCTTGACCTCTCCCGTGCGGGGAGAGGTCAAGCACACTGCGTCGCTGCTCGCTTATGCCGCCGTCCAGCCGCCATCGATCGACAGGTTCGTCCCCGTGATCTGCGCAGCCTCATCGCCGCACAGGAACAACGCCAAAGCTGCGACCTGCTCGGACGTCACGAATTCCTTGGTGGGCTGCGCCTGCAGCAGCACGTCGTTGATGACCTGCTCTTTGGTCAGTCCGCGCGCCTTCATCGTATCGGGGATCTGCTTCTCCACCAGCGGCGTCCAGACATAGCCGGGCGAGATGCAGTTGCAGGTGATCTTGTGGGTCGCGACTTCCAGGGCGACGGTCTTGGTGAGGCCGGCAATACCGTGCTTGGCCGACACATAGGCCGACTTGAACGGCGAGGCGACCAGCGAATGCGCCGACGCCGTATTGATGATGCGGCCCCAGCCGCGCTTCTTCATGCCGGGCACCACGGCGCGGATGCCGTGGAAGGCCGAGGAGAGATTGATCGCGATGATCGCATCCCATTTCTCGATCGGGAATTCCTCGATCGGCGCGACGAACTGAATGCCGGCATTGTTGACGAGGATATCCACCGAACCGAACGTCGTCTCGCCGAGCGCGATCATCTCGGCAATCTCGGCCGGCTTGGTCATATCCGCGGGTGAATGGATCGCCTTGACCTTGTAGTCGCTCTCGATGGCGGCGCGCTCCTTCTCTATATCGGCCGGCGCACCCATGCCATTGAGCACGATGTTGGCGCCGGCGCTGGCGAAAGCGCGCGCATAGGCTAGGCCGATGCCGCTGGTCGAGCCGGTGACGAGGGTGGTCTTGCCGGTGAGGTTGGTCATGCAAAGTCTCCTGCTGGATGAACGATCAAAGATTGTCGTCTGCGGTGAGGTCGTAGGTGACCATGGACTGATCCGCCTGCGGGCGTTCGAACCATTCCTTGTGGCGCATCGACCACTCGACGTCGCGGCTGCCCGCTCCCCAATGTTCGGTCATGCCGAGCCGTGAAAAATTATAGTCCTTGGACGACGACTCATGCGTCTTGCTGCGATAGATCAGATGCACCACCGTGACGGCGTTGTCCTTTGCAGCTTCCGACAGCAACGCCACATTCGGATCGGCCTTGAGATCCTCGGGCAGCTTGCCGATCAGATCGCGCAACGCCTTGCGGATGTTATGGACGCGCTTGTTGTTGTCGGTGGTCAACCGCGTGCGGCTGGAATAGCGGATGTCCTTCTCGCGCTCCTGGGCCTCCAGCATCGATTGAGGCGGCGCGCCGCGGGCGCTGAAAAGATCGACCTGGAAAATCAGAAGATCTTCGGAGACATCCTCGAGCACGAAGTCCAGCGGCGTATTGGAGGCGATGCCGCCGTCCCAGAAATGCTCGCCCTCGATTTCGACGGACGGAAACCCCGGCGGCAGCGCGCCCGACGCCATGATGTGTTCGGGACCGATCTTCTTGCCGGATTTGCGGAAGATCTCGTTGTCGAAATAGGTGAAGTTGCCGGTGGTGACGCTGACGGCGCCGACGCTGAGCCGCGTCCTGCAATCATTGATGCGGTCGAAATCGACAAGGCGCTCCAGCGTCGCCCTGAGCGGCGCGGTGTCATAAAAGCTCTGGGAC
>JAPLPC010000398.1 GCA_026400425.1 Hyphomicrobiales bacterium
GGCTGCGACGCCGCCATCATGCGGATGTGGCTTTCCACCGACAGATAGCGCTTGCCGATCTTGCCGCATGGATTAGCGCAATCGAACACCGCGTAATGATCGGACTTCAGATGCGGGGCACCTTCCACCGTCATCGCGCCGCAGATGTGCACGTTGGCGGCTTCGATCTCGCGCTTGGTGAAGCCGAGGGCTGCGAGCAGGTCGAAACCCGGGGCCGCAATGGCTTCAGCCTCGATCTTCAAGGTGTCGCGCAAAAAGTCTTCGCCGAAGGTCCACTTGTTGAAGGCGAACTTGATGTCGAAGGCGGTCGGCAATGCGGCCTCGACCTTCTTCAGCGCTTCGTCGGTGAAGCCTTTTGCCTTCAGCGTGGTGGCATTGATGCCCGGCGCGTTCGACAGCGAGCCATGACCGACCGCATAGGCCTCGATCTCGGCGATCTCGCTCTCGCGATAGCCGAGCACGCGGAGCGCTGCGGGCACCGCGCGGTTGATGATCTTCCAGTAGCCGCCACCGGCGAGCTTCTTGAATTTCACCAGCGCGAAATCAGGCTCGATGCCGGTGGTGTCGCAATCCATGACCAGGCCGATGGTGCCGGTGGGGGCGACCACGGTGGTCTGGGCATTGCGATAGCCATGGGTCTCGCCGAGTTCGAGCGCGCGGTCCCAGGCCAGCCGGGCGCGGGTCACGATGTCGGCCTGCGGGCAGGAGGCATGGTCGAGCGGCACCGGGCTGACGGCGAGCTTCTCATAGCCGTGGCTGTCGCCATGCGCAGCGCGACGATGATTGCGGATCACGCGCAGCATGTGCTGGGCGTTCTTCTTGTAGCCCGGGAACGGGCCGAGCTCGCCGGCCATCTCGGCCGAAGTCGCATAGCTCACACCGGTCATCACGGCGGTGAGGGCGCCGCACAGCGCGCGGCCTTCCTTCGAATCGTAGGGCAGGCCCATGGTCATCAACAGGCCACCGATATTGGCGTAGCCGAGACCGAGGGTGCGGAACTCGTAGGACAGTTCGGCGATCGGCTTCGACGGAAACTGCGCCATCATGACCGAGATTTCGAGCACGACGGTCCACAGCCGGCACAGATGCTCGTAAGCCTCGATGTCGAACCGCTTGGCTTCGATATCGTAGAAGGTGAGCAGGTTGGCCGAGGCCAGATTGCAGGCGGTGTCGTCGAGAAACATATATTCCGAGCACGGATTCGACGCGCGGATATCGCCCGACGTCTTGCAGGTGTGCCAGTCGTTCATGGTGGTGTTGTAGTGCAGGCCGGGATCGGCCGACGCCCAGGCGGCGTAACCGATTTTTTCCCAGAGGTCGCGGGCCTTGATGGTCTTCATGACCTTGCCGTCCTTGCGGGCGATCAGGTCCCAGTTTCCATCCGTCTCCACCGCGCGCAGGAAATCATCCTTGAGCGAGACGGAGTTGTTGGAGTTCTGGCCGGCCACGGTGAGATAAGCTTCGCTATCCCAGTCGGTGTCATAGACGTCGAAGGAGATGTCCTTGTAGCCCTGGCGGGCGAACTGAATGACGCGCTTGATCAGGTTGTCGGTGACCAGCGAGCGGCGCGCCAGCTTGATCTCGCGGCGCAGCGCCGGGTTCTTCTCGGGATCGAAGCAGTCGTCGCCGGAGCCCTGGCAGTTCACGCAGGCCTTCATGATGGCCTTGAGGTGCTTCTGGTTCATCTTCGAACCGGTGACGAGGGCCGCGACCTTCTGCTCCTCCTTCACCTTCCAGTCGATATAGGTCTCGATATCCGGATGGTCGGCATCGACCACCACCATCTTGGCGGCGCGGCGCGTGGTGCCGCCCGACTTGATGGCGCCGGCTGCACGATCACCGATCTTGAGGAACGACATCAGGCCGCTCGAGCGACCGCCGCCGGACAGCTTCTCGCCTTCGCCGCGCAGCTTGGAGAAGTTCGAGCCGGTGCCCGAACCGTATTTGAACAGACGGGCTTCACGCACCCACAGGTCCATGATGCCGCCTTCGTTGACCAGATCGTCCTCGACGCCCTGGATGAAGCAGGCATGCGGCTGCGGATGCTCGTAGGCCGACTTCGACTTGGTCAGCTTGCCGGTCTTCCAGTCGACGTAATAGTGGCCCTGGCCGGGGCCATCGACGCCGTAGGCCCAGTGAAGTCCGGTGTTGAACCACTGCGGCGAGTTCGGCGCGACCATCTGCTTGGCGAGCATGTAGCGCAGCTCGTCATGGAAAGCATGGGCGTCGGCTTCCGACGTGAAGTAGCTGCCCTTCCAGCCCCAATAGGTCCAGCAGCCGGCGAGGCGATCGAACACCTGCTTGGACGAGAGCTCGCTGACGAAGCGCTCTTTCTCCGGCAGGGCTGCGAGCGCCTCGGTATCCGGCACCGAGCGCCACAGCCACGACGGCACGGTCTCTTCCTCGACTTTCTTCAGCTTCGCGGCGACACCAGCTTTACGGAAATACTTCTGCGCCAGCACGTCGGA
>JAPLPC010000171.1 GCA_026400425.1 Hyphomicrobiales bacterium
CTGCCCGCCGCGCTCGATCTGGAAGAAGCGTTCGGAGACGTCGTTGCAGACGGCGTAGCCGGCGACATGCTTCAGCGCATCGGCTTCCGAGACGTATTTGGCTTTGCTGCCGATGATGATGGCGAGTTCGACTTCCCAATCGAGCTTGGTGGAGCCGCGCGGCTTCTCGACATCGTCATTCGGGCCGCACAGTGAATTCAGCGCCTTCATGAAGACGATCGGCTCGGACGGGATCGGCATGTTGGATTCGGCGGCGTGATCGGCATAGTTGAGGCCGATGGCGATGAATTTCGGCTTGCCGCCAACCGGAGAGCCGTAGCGCGGATTGCCGGAGACTTCGGGGAGGGACGCGGGATCGATGGCCTTCAACTTGGCGAGATTGTCCTGCGAAAAGGCGTCGTCCGCAAAATCCGTGATCTTGCCGGACAGATCGCGCAGTTTGCCGTTGGTATCGATCAGTCCCGGCTTCTCGCTGCCGAGTGCGCCGTATCTTACGAGCTTCATTGTCGTCTCCCTGGAGCCTTTAGTTTGGCGGGTGAAGTTGTGGAACACCGCGGAGTGAAGATCAATCCGCCTTCGCTCTCCGTGCTTCGGCGGACAGGCCGCTCTATCAGCGCTGCGCGTCTTCAGTTTGCAGCGCATCAAAGCGCCACGCTTCACCGTCGCGCTTCAGATGGCCGGCGCCGTAATGGCCGCCGATCACCAGCGTCGGCGTATCCGCAAAGCGGGCGAACAGGTCGTGGCGTGAGCGGGTGGATTGCGCGGCATCGAAATCCGCCGTCGAGGCCCAGTCGGGATGCGCCATCTGCACCGGATGATGCGCGGCATCGCCGGTGAGCAATGCCTCTTCGCCACCGGATTTGATGTGCACGCTCATATGTCCGGGGCTGTGGCCGGGCGTCGGGAGCAGCGCGATCTCATGGGCGATATCCGCATCTGCCGCGATCAGATCGACCAGTCCGGCATCGACCACCGGCTTGATGGAGTCGTTGAACACCGCGACGTGATCGGGCCGCTCGCTATGGGTTTTCCAGTAGTCATATTCGGTCTTTCCGAACAGATACCGCGCATTGGGGAAAGTCGGGATCCATTGCCCGTCCATCCATCGCGTATTCCAGCCGACATGATCGACGTGCAGATGCGTGCACAGCACGGTGTCGATGCTGTCCGGTGCAAAGCCAGCTTCGGTCAGGTGGCGCAGGAACGGCGTATCAAGATGGTTCCAGGTGGGGACCGAACGGCCTTCCTTGTCATTGCCGAGGCAAGTGTCCACCAGAATGCGCCGGGTCGGTGTTTCCACCACCAGCGCATGGATCGACATTTTCAGCCGGCCTTCTTCATTGGCGAAATCGGGGATCAGCCAGGGCAGCGCCTTCACCTCGTCGGGGCCGGCCTGCGGAAGGATGAAGCGGGTGCTGCCCGTCATCCGGCTTTCAGTGATTTGCGTGATCCTGACCTTGCCGACCGTCCACTGCATACCGCGGTTTCTCCGTGTTCTTATTGAGGCGGAACATGCAGGATTTCGCGCTGCGAGAGCAATGGATCATCTCGCAATGCTGCGCGTTGACAGCCGCACAACAGGTTTTCGAGGAGCTGATCATGCCAGAACTCGCGATTTCATCCGACAAGGTCGGCTTTCTGATCCAGAAGGCTCGTCAATTCGACGCCAAGGATATCGCAGTCGATACCGACGAGGGCTCCAATGGGGCCGATGACAAGATGATCGACGTGCTGGAGGACAATGGCGAGGACCCCGTGGTACGGGAGATCTCCGGCTTCGTGGCGGCACTGACGGAAGACGAAAAGATTGATCTGGTCGCCTTGATGCGGCTCGGCCGCGGCGATGGCACGATCGAGGAGTGGGCCGA
>JAPLPC010000393.1 GCA_026400425.1 Hyphomicrobiales bacterium
CGCCGAGCAGCTTGCCGATCTCCACCGCAGCCAGACCGACACCGCCACCGGCGCCATGCACCAGCAGGACTTCGCCGGGCTTCAACTGCCCGCGGTCGACCAGCGCATGATGCGCGGTGCCATGCGCGGCAAGAAACGTCGCGCCTTCGGCGTAATCAAAGGTCGACGGCAGCGGTGTGAGCTGCGATGGCGTCACCACCACCTCCTCCGCATAGCCACCGAAGCGCAGTTTGACGATGACGCGATCGCCGATCTTGAAGTCCGTTACGTCATCGGCGATCTCGCTGATATCGCCGGCGGCTTCCATGCCCGGCGTGAACGGCAATTCCGGCTTGAGCTGATACTCGCCCGCGGCCATCAGGATGTCCGGGAAATTGATCCCGGCGGCGCGGATGCGAACACGAAGCTGGCCGGGCTGCAGCGGCAGTGAAGCGGACTCCTCGATGCGCAGCGTTTCCGGCTGGCCGAGTTCACGGCAGATGACGGATTTGGGCATCAGACCACTTTCATCTGACGGCGCTGCAGCGCCGCGCGGATCAGCGGCATGCGGTCGTTGCCGAAATACATGTCGGTGGTGTCGAGATAGATGGTGGGCGAGCCAAAACCGCCGCGCGCCATCACCTCATCGGTGTTGAGCTTCAGTTGATCCTTGATCGATTGCTCGCCGATGCAGGCGAACAAAGCCGAAGCATCGACATCGCTGCGCCTGCACACCTCGCCCAGAACAGCATCCTGCGAAATGTCCTGATCCTCGCCCCAGTAGATCTCAAACACATGGCGCGCGAACGGCACCATGGATTCAGGTTGCTCGCGCAACAGCCAGATGCAGCCGCGCATCGCCTTGACGCTGTTCACCGGAAACACCGTCGGCGGCATCTTGACCGCGAGGCCGCTGGCGCGCGCCCAATCGCCGAGGTCCTTCTTCGTGTAGCGCGCCTTGGCCGGCACTGGCTTTTCGCGCGACGCATAGACCGACGGATTGATGGAATTGAAAATGCCGCCGACCAGAATGGGGCGCCAGGAGATATCGATATCAAATTCCTTCGCCAGCGGCTGGATGTTGTGGAATGCGAGATAGGTCCAGGGACTGGAGCAATCGAAGAAGAACTCGATCATGGGGCGTTTCCTCGTTGTCGTTTCTATTGTTGTTGCTGCGCTTGCGCATGGGCCGGCGCCTCGATGCCGAACATGATCTTCCTCGCCTGCGCGTCCATCGGCTTGCGCTCGGCCTTGCCGACGGCGAGACCGGCCTGCACCTGCGGACGCGCGCGGATCAGGGCGTACCAGCGTTTGACGTTCGGGAAATCATCCAGCGACAAGCCCTGCGCTTTGTGGGTCATGATCCACGGGAAGCAGGCCATGTCGGCGATCGAATAATCGCCGGCGATATGATCGCGGCCGTCCGCGAGATGTGCATCGAGCACACCATAGAGGCGCTTCGCCTCGCGGGTGTAGCGATCGATGGCATAGGGGATCTTCTCGGGGGCATAGAGCAGGAAATGGCCGTTCTGGCCGAGCATCGGGCCGAGCCCGCCCATCTGCCACATCACCCATTGCATCACGTCGAGGCGCCCGCGGATGTCTGTCGGCATGAACCGAACGGACTTTTCGGCCAGATAGATCAGGATCGCGCCGCTCTCGAACATCGTGATGGGCTCGCCGCCATCGGCGGGGGCGTGATCGACGACGGCCGGCATCCGGCCATTGGGCGAGAGTTTCAGGAAATCCGGCTGGTGCTGATCGCCGCGACCAAGCTGCATCGGCACCACCGTGTAAGGCAGGCCGCATTCCTCCAGCATGATGGTGATCTTCCAGCCATTCGGCGTCGGCGCGTAATGCAGGTCGATCATCGGTTCCCTCATGGTGTTTTGCGCGATCCTATCCCTCGTTTGACGATGCGCAATCCCATATACGCGGAGCCCTGAACATGGCAGATAGGCCGCCACAATCCAGCAATTCCGGGGAGCGAACAATGCTGTTTCCAACCACCATCGCAGGATCCCTGCCGAAGCCCGAATGGCTTGCCGAGCCAAACAAATTGTGGCCGACCTGGCGCGCCCAAGGTGCCGAACTGCAGCGCGCCAAGCGCGACGCCACGCTGCTGGCAGTGAAGGTGCAGGAGGATGCCGGCATCGACATCGTCACCGATGGCGAATTGGCGCGGCAGCATTTCGTGCACGGCTTTCTCGAAAAGGTCGAGGGCATCGATTTCAAAAACAAGGTCGAGATGGGCATCCGCAACGATCGCTACAAAGCGATGGTGCCGCAGGTGATCGCGCCGCTGAAGCTCGCGGGCCGCGTGCATGATTTCGAAGCGCAGGTGGTGCGGGCGCATACCAAGAACAAATTCAAGTTCACCCTGCCCGGCCCGATGACCATCATCGATACGCTATCGAACAGCCATTATAGCGACCGCGTCGAGATGGCGTTCGCATTTGCCGAATTGCTCAATCAGGAAGCGCTGGCGCTGCAGGCCGACGGCGTCGATATGATCCAGTTCGACGAACCCGCCTTCAACGTGTTCATGAAGGATGCCGCCGACTGGGGCGTCAAGGCGCTGGAGCGCGCCGCGCAGGGGCTCACTTGCGCCACCGCCGTCCACATCTGCTACGGCTACGGCATCAAGGCCAATACCGACTGGAAGGAAACGCTCGGCGGCGAGTGGCGGCAATATGAGGAGATCTTCCCGGCGCTCGACGCGTCGCCGATCCAGCAGGTCGCGATCGAATGCCGCAACTCGCGGGTGCCGCTGGAATTGCTGGGCCTGCTGAAGAACAAGGTGGTGCAGGCCGGCGTCATCGACGTCGCCAGCGACGAGGTGGAGACGCCGGAGGATGTGGTGAGAACCATCGAGGCCGTCATGAAGCACGTGCCGAAGGAGCGCATCGTGCCGACAACGAATTGCGGCATGGCGCCGATGCACCGGGATATTTCCGAAGCCAAGCTGCGTGCGCTGGGTGCCGGTGCGAAGCTGGCGCGAGAGCGACTGGGATAACTCCGTCATTGCGAGCGAAGCGAAGCAATCCAGTTCTTGGCCAAAGGCTGGATTGCCGCGTCGCTTCGCTCCTCGCAATGACGGCTGCTAGTGAGGCGCGTTCGCACTCTCATGCCGTACGGGCTGATAGCCCGCGCGCAATGCGCGCACCATTGATGGTGGCGTCAGCAGTTGCGCGTTGCGTAAGTCGGCATCCACCGCGCGATATCCCGCGAATGACCACTGCCACACCCGCCCCTGCGCAATAAGATAGCTCGCGCCGGCCGCGGCGATCATGGTGCCGTCGGGCAGCGCGCCGATCGGGTCATCGAGCGGATGCAGGCGCTTGTGGCGTCCATCCAGTCGCTCGGCGTGCAGCACGCGATCGATCTCGCTCGCCCTCACGTTAGCCACGCCATTGCCCTGCGCCCACGCGGTGCGAAACCTGTTGGCATCGTCGCGGCGACAGTAGAAGCACGGACGATGCCCGGCGGCGAAAGCCGTGGCTTCGTCGAAGAAGAACAGCTCGGTCCAGCTGCGCGTCGCCATCACATCGCGGCGGCGACCGCGGAAATCACAGACACAGGTGATCCAGGCCGGATTGGACCAGCGTTTGTTCAGCAGTGTCTTGCTGGTGGGATCGTGGATGATGCCGCGATTGCCCGTGAACAGGCCGCGCTCAGGCGTGGCGATGATATCGCCGAAAGGCGTGACGCGGTTTTGCAGCGGCATGTCATTCTCCGTCATTGCGAGCGTAGCGAAGCAATCCAGAAAGCCGCAAGCCAAGGCTGGATTGCTTCGTCGCTTCGTTTCTCGCAATGACGGCTATGCGTTCGGCGCCTACGCCGCGCCATCCCGCATCGGCGGCTGGAAGCTCAATCCGAGATCCCACGGAAAGAAAATCCAGGTGTCCTGCGACACTTCGGTGATGAACGTGTCCACCAGCGGGCGCCCCATCGGCTTGGCGTAGACGGTGGCGAAATGGGCGTCGGGCAGCATCTCGCGCACCAGGCGCGCGGTCTTGCCGGTATCGACGAGGTCATCGACGATCAACAGCCCCTTGCCAGTGCCGTGGCCGAGCCTGGTCGTGGCATCGGAGATACCTTTCAACACCTGCAGCTCGCCCTGCTTGTCATGCGCGTAGCTCGCGATGCAGACGGTGTCGATGACGCGCACGCCGAGTTCACGCGCAACGATCGCCGCCGGCACCAGGCCACCACGGGTGATCGCCACGATGGCCGCGAACGGACCGGCGCTGTTGAGCCGCCAGGTCAATGCGCGGCAGTCGCGGTGAAACTGATCCCACGACACCGGAAACGCTTTGCCGGCGCGCTCCTGCGCACTCAGCTCCGGATGCTCAGCCATATCTTGCTCCTCAGAAAACTGTGGGCCTGTTACTTTGGCCCGGCAAGGCCCGCAAGCATCTCCTTGACCGCCGCCATGGCCTCATCGAGCTTGGCCTGATCGCGCGACCGCACCACCAGATTGGTGTTCGGCTTGCCCTGCTCATCCATGAACGGATAGCTGCCGATGATCGTATCGGGATGCGCGGCGGCAATCTCGCGCAGCGGACCGCCGACGTCGCCCTCGCGGGCATGCGCCTTCACAGTATCGGACAGCATGCGCACGCCCGATTTCAACTTGGGCGCGACAATGTCCATCATCGCCTGCATGATGCTGGGGACGCCGGCCATGACGATGACATTCTCGATCTTGAAGCCCGGCGCGAGAATCGTCGCGCTCTGGATCAGGTCGGCACCGTCGGGAATGCGCGCCATCCGCAGACGGGCCTCGTTGAGGTCGTCACCGAACCGCTCCTGGAAACGCGCCACCACTTCCGGGTGATGATCGATGCTGACGCCGAACGCCTTGGCCACCGAATCCGCGGTGATGTCGTCATGGGTCGGCCCGATGCCGCCCGTGGTAAAAACGTAGTCGTAGCGGTGGCGCAGCGCATTGAGCGCAGCGACAATGTCGGCCTCGTCATCGGAAACAACCCGGACTTCCTTGAGGTCGATGCCGATATTGGTGAGATATTCGGCGATGTAGCCGATATTCTTGTCCTTGGTCCGGCCGGACAGAATCTCGTCGCCGATCACCAGAATGGACGCCGTCACGATTTCGGTCATGTCTTCGACTCTCCCGCCATTTTCGCGACCATGCGCATGCATCGCCTCGGTGTCATCCGGATATGCCGCCCGAATGTGCAGCGTCCAGCCGTTTTTTCGGGCACCCTTCGGGGGCCCCTACGAATTGCTCGCTCACAATGCATATCGCGATGGCCCGGCCCTTGCTACCTTCTCATTTAGTCGTGCAATCTATGGCGTGGCCTCGAACACAGTCAGGGGTATATGGCAGTCGCGTTCGACGAAATGAATGGGCACGATGGCGATCTCCGCCCGGCCTATGAAGAACTCTCCCGCTGGCTCGCTGAAACGCCGCCGGACGCGCTCGAACATCGGCGCGAAGAAGCGGAACTGCTGTTCCGGCGGATCGGCATCACCTTCGCCGTTTATGGCGAGGCCGAATCCACCGAACGCCTGATTCCGTTCGACGTGATCCCGCGCATCATTTCGGCCAAGGAATGGCTGGTGCTGGAATCCGGGCTGAAGCAGCGAACCCGCGCCATCAACATGTTCCTCAAGGACATCTATCACGGCCGCGAGATTCTCCAGGCCGGCGTGGTGCCCGACGACCTGATCTTCCAGAACCCGGTGTTCCGGCCCGAAATGAACGGCCAGGACGTGCCGCACGACGTCTATGTCCATATCGCCGGCATCGACATCGTCCGCACCAATCCCGACGAATTCTACGTCCTTGAGGACAATGCCCGCACGCCCTCCGGCGTATCCTACATGCTGGAAAACCGCGAAATCATGATGCGGCTGTTTCCGGATCTGTTCGCGCGACACCGCGTGGCGCCGGTGGAGAAATATCCGGACGAACTATTGTCTTGCCTGCGCTCGGTGGCCCCGCGCTCGGCCTCGACGGAGCCGACTGTGGCGCTGCTGACGCCGGGGGTGTTCAATTCGGCCTTCTACGAACACTCGTTTCTGGCCGACAAGCTCGGTATCGAACTGGTGGAAGGCCGCGACCTCATCGTCAAGGACGACGAGGTCTTCATGCGCACCACCGAAGGGCTGAAACGCGTCGATGTGCTGTATCGTCGGCTCGACGACGACTTCATCGACCCCCTCACATTCCGGCCGGATTCGGCACTCGGCGTGCCCGGGCTGATGTCGGCCTATATGGCCGGCAATATCACGCTGGCCAATGCCGTCGGCACCGGCATCGCCGACGACAAGGCGATGTACAGCTACATGCCGGACATCGTGAAGTTCTATCTCGGCGAAGAGCCGATTCTGAAAAACGTCCCGACCTGGCGCTGTCGGGAAGCTGGCGATTTGTCTTACGTGTTGGATAATCTCGGCGACCTCGTGGTCAAGGAGGTCCACGGCTCCGGCGGCTACGGCATGCTGATCGGCCCGGCCGCCACCAAGGCGACCATCGAAGCGTTCCGCGACAAGCTGAAGCGCGAACCCGCCGGCTTCATCGCGCAG
>JAPLPC010000247.1 GCA_026400425.1 Hyphomicrobiales bacterium
CCGCCCAGTCCTTGTCGAGCGAGAGCGGACGGCTGAAGCGCGAAGTCAGCAAATTCCTCGAATCCGTCCGCGCCGCCTAACGTTTCGCCGATCCAGCAAGGAATGCCAGAAATGTCTCCGCTCGGTCTTCGTATCCGCGGTCGCCTGTTTGCCGGATTCGGCGCCCTGGTCCTGTTCGGGCTGGCAAGCTCCGGCTTCGCCGTCTGGCAGATGAAGGGGATCGAGACTCAGGTCGAGTCCATGGCTCAACTCTCGAGCAACACCATTCGCGCAGCAGAAGTGGCCTCCGAGCTGCACGCCGTGCGCGGCGCCATCCAGCGCTACTCGTTCGATCAGGACGAAGCATCAATTGCCGATGTGGACAAGCGACTGGCCGGCCTGGCGAACAGCGTCGATACGGTGCTGAAAGCCAGCAAATCGGAGGCACGCCGCACGGCCTATCAGGCGATCGCCAAGGAAGTGGCAGAGGTCACCAGACAGCGACAGGCATTGGGTGACGCCGTGAAGCAGGTGGTTGCGGGGCGCGAGGTGCTGTTCGAGGCCGGCGACAAGCTGTCATCCAGCCTGCGCAACGCTGATGGTGCAGATCGCCAATTGGCGCTTCTTCAGCAGCCGCGACGAGAAGCACATCGACGCTTTCAAGGATCATGTGCGCGTCGCCGAGCAGCAGATCGGCGAGATGGAAAAGATGCAGATGCCGGCCTCGCTCAGCGCGCTGTTCGGCACCATCCGCGCCAATCTGAAGAGCTATGCATCGCTGTTCGAAAAGGCGTCGGCCAGCATGCAGGCGTCGGACGCGATCTTCACCAAGTCGATCAACCCGCTCATCGTCGCAGCCATCGCGCAGGTCGAAGGCGTCAAGGTCGGGATCCAGCAGTTGCAGGCGGAGACGGTCGCCGCGACCAACGACCAGATTTCCAACACCACGACGTTGCAGACTGTTGTCGCGGCGGCCTCGACCATGATCGGTGTGGTGATCGCCTTTCTGATCGCACGCAGCATCATCGGTCCGCTCTCGGGCCTCACCGCCGGCATGAAGCGTCTTGCCGATGGCGATTTCAGCGTGGTGCTCCCGGGTCTCGGCCGCAAGGACGAAGTCGGCGACATGGCGCGGGCGGTCGAAGGTTTCAAAGTCAAAGCCGAGGAGAAAGCCCGCGTCGAAGCGGAGCAGAAGCTGACCCAGGATCAGCAGGCCGCGCTTCAGCGTCGTCGCGACATGGTCCGTCTCGCCGATGATTTCGAAGCCGCCGTCGGCAAGATCGTCGAAGCCGTGTCGTCGGCGTCGAGCGAGCTGGAAGGCTCTGCCGGCATGCTCACATCCACGGCCGAACGCTCGCAGCAGCTCACCACCATGGTCGCGGCCGCCTCGGAAGAAGCCTCCACCAATGTTCAATCGGTGGCCTCCTCGACCGAAGAGATGACATCGTCCATCAACGAGATCAGCCGCCAGGTCCAGGAATCCGCCAGGATCGCGAGCGCTGCGGTGGATCAGGCGCAGAGGACCAATGATCGCGTCGGCGAACTGTCACGCGCGGCGGGCCGGATCGGTGCCGTAGTCGAATTGATCAACACGATTGCAGGCCAGACCAACATGCTGGCACTCAATGCAACCATCGAGGCCGCACGCGCAGGCGATGCCGGCCGTGGCTTCGCGGTCGTGGCATCCGAAGTGAAGGCGCTGGCGGAGCAGACTGCCAAAGCGACCGGCGAGATCAGCACGCAGATCGCCAGCATCCAGACCGCGACGGACGATTCAGTGTCGGCAATTCAGGAAATCGGTAACACCATCGGCCAGATGTCGGAGATCGCCTCCACGATCGCTTCGGCCGTCGAGCAACAGGGCGCGGCCACGCAGGAAATCGCCCGCAACGTTCAGCAGGCGGCGCATGGCACCCGCGAGGTGTCGTCGAACATTGTCGATGTCCAGCGCGGTGCGAGCGAAACCGGAACGGCATCGTCGCAGGTGTTGTCAGCGGCACAATCGCTGTCGTCGGAAAGCGGCCGTCTCAAACAGCAAGTCGGCAAATTCCTGGATACGGTCCGGGCAGCCTGAGGATGACGCCGAGAGGGGCCGCGCTGCTGCGCCGGCCCCTCGCCATCCTCGCCGCCACACGTCGAGCCAGTGCAGCATCGCTGCGTAAAACTGCACCGGTTTCTTAACTTCCTGCCGTCAAAATACCGCTCGCGGATAGCGAATCCGACGCCGCTCCATGACGCCAGCCTTCGCAGTCTGCTTGAAAAGAAAATTCAATCTGAGTGTCGTGTTCAGCCAACGGTCGAAAACCGAGGGATCAAATCGTTATGTTCGCCAGCCGCTCCATCCGTGCAAAAATCACGATCGTCATTTCATTCCTGCTGCTGGCCATGACGACCATGGGTCTATTGGCCGTCTGGAAAATGCAGATGATCAATGCCAACGCGTCTGAAATTCAGAAGAACTGGCTGCCCAGCGTGCGTGCCCTGGGCGCCCTGCGCGCGACCACCATCGATTATCGCAATCTGGTGCGCGCGCATATTCTGTCGGTCAATGCCGAGCAGATGGGGAAGACCGAGGCCGGCATCGACAAGATCGTCAAGCGCGCTGCAGAAGAAGCGCGAGACTATGAAAAAATGATCTCGGGTGCTGAAGAGCGGCAGATCTTCAACGACTGGTCGAAGGAATGGAGCAACTACCTGCTGCGCAGCCAGGACGTGTTCGCTCTGACGCGCAAGAACATCGGCAAGAGCCATGTCGAAGCCAACGAGCTCAATCTCAACACCGTCAATCCGCTCGGTGCGAAGGCTGATTTCGCGCTGCGCAAGGCGATCGAGATCAACGACAAAGGCGCGGAAACCGCCGGCAAAAACGCATCGGACGGCTACGCGTCGGCCCTCACCATGATGGCGATCGTTCTCGGCCTGACTGCGCTGGTAGGCATCGGCGTCGGCATCTATCTGGTGAAGGACGTGTCCTCGGGCATCGCTTCGATCGTGACCCCGATGCAGGCCATCGGCGCCGGTGATCTGACCGCCCATGTGCCGCATCAAGGCGAGAAGACCGAGATCGGCGTGATGGCGGATACGCTCCAGGTGTTCAAGCAGGCCTTGATCGACAAGCAGGCATCGGACGTGGCGGCGGCAGCCGATGCCGAAGCCAAGATCGAACGCGGACGCCGTATCGATGGCATCACGCGCAACTTCGAGGCCATGATCGGTGAGATCGTGGAGACCGTGGCGTCGGCTTCCACCGAATTGGAAGCATCGGCCACCACGCTGACCGCCACGGCCGAGCGATCGCAACAGCTCACCGTGACCGTTGCCGCCGCATCGGAGGAAGCCTCGACCAACGTGCAGTCGGTGGCCTCGGCGACGGAGGAAATGGCGTCGTCGGTCAACGAGATCAGCCGCCAGGTGCAGGACTCCGCCAATATCGCCAATCAGGCGGTGGAGCAGGCGCGCAAGACGAATGATCGCGTCAGCGAGCTTGCGAGTGCTGCGGCGCGCATCGGCGACGTGGTCGAGCTGATCAACAACATCGCGGGCCAGACCAACCTGCTGGCGCTGAATGCGACCATCGAAGCTGCGCGGGCCGGCGAGGCCGGCCGCGGATTTGCGGTCGTGGCTTCCGAAGTCAAGGCGCTGGCGGAGCAGACCGCCAAGGCCACCGGAGAAATCTCGACGCAGATTTC
>JAPLPC010000599.1 GCA_026400425.1 Hyphomicrobiales bacterium
AGCCGACGGACGAAGACTGATGATCGAACGCATCGTCAAATTCTCCGTCCGCCGACGTTGGCTCGTCCTGTTCCTGGTGCTCGCAGCCACGCTGTCAGGTATCTGGTCCCTGTCGCGCCTGCCAATCGATGCCGTGCCTGACGTCACCAACGTCCAGGTCCAGGTGAACGCGGTCGCGCCCGCACTGACGCCGCTCGAGATCGAAAAGCAGGTGACCGTCGCGCTGGAGACGGCGCTGGCCGGGATCCCCGGCATGGAAGCGACGCGATCGTTCTCGCGCAACGGCTTCGCCCAGATCACAGTGGTCTTCGCGGACCGCACCAACATCTATTTCGCCCGCCAGATGGTGACCGAGCGCATCAACGATGCGAGGTCGCTTCTGCCGCCCAACGTGGACGTCCGTCTCGGGCCGGTCTCGACCGGCCTCGGCGAGATCTACTGGTGGGCGGTTGAGTACGAAAAGCCGGGGGCGAGTTCGCCGGTGCGCAACGGCCAGCCGGGATGGCAGAGCGACGGCAGCTATCTCACGCCGGAGGGTGAGCGTCTGGCCGACGATTTCAATCGGACGGTCTACCTGCGCACCGTGCAGGACTGGATCATCCGACCGCAGATGAGGAGCGTGCGCGGCGTCGCCGGCGCGGACGCCATCGGCGGCTTCGTCAAGCAATTTCAGGTCCAGCCCGATCCGCAGAAGCTGATCGGACTGGGCATCACCCTGGATCAGATCATCACCGCCATCGAGAAGAACAACGCGAGCCGCGGCGCGAACTACATCGAGCAGAACGGCGAAGGCCTTGTGGTGCGGGCCGCGGGGCGGGTCGAGAATGCCGACGACATCGCCCGGATCGTCGTCAGCACGCGCGGCGGAGTGCCGGTGCGCGTGCGGGACGTCGCCGAAGTGGTCATAGGTCGCGAATTGCGCACGGGCCGGCCGCCGCCGCGAAGATCGACGAGATCAACAAGACGTTGCCATCCGGCATCCGGGCGCGGACCGTGTTGAACCGCACCGAACTGGTCGATGCGACGATCCGGACCGTGGCGACCAATCTGGCGGAAGGCGCCTTGCTGGTCGTGGCCGTGCTGTTTCTGATGCTGGGCAACTTCCGGGCCGCAGTGGTGACGGCGTGCGTCATACCGATCACCATGATGATCACGGCCACGGGCATGCTGGGCGGGCGCATCAGCGCCAACCTCATGAGTCTCGGTGCTCTGGATTTCGGCCTCATCGTCGACGGCGCGGTGATCATCGCGGAGAACAGCCTGCGGCACTTCGCGGAGCGTCAGGCCGCGCTTCGGCGGACGCTGACCCGGGAGGAAAGGCTGGAGACCGTCTCGGCCTCGACGATCGAGATGATCCGCCCGACGGTCTACGGACAGGTCATTATCATCCTCGTCTACGCGCCGCTGCTCGCCTTCACCGGCGTCGAGGGAAAGACCTTCGAGCCCATGGCGCTCACCGTCATGATCGCACTGGCCGTGGCGTTCGTCGTGTCCCTGACCTTTGTTCCGGCCGCGATCGCGATCTCGATCACGAAGCCGGTGCGCGAGAAGGAGAACTTCCTCGTCCACAGCCTGAAATCGGCCTACGTCCCGCTGCTTTCGCGCGTCATGGCCCGTCCCGCGCCGGTCGCGGTCGCGGCGGCGCTCCTGTTCGCCGGCGCGCTGATGCTGTTCACGACCCTCGGCCAGGAATTCACCCCGACCCTGGACGAAAAGAACATCGTGATGGAGGTGAAGCGCATTCCGAGCACCTCGATCACGCAATCGCAGGCGATGCAGCTCCAGATCGAGAAGCTCGTCAGCAGGATTCCCGAAGTGGCTTTCACGTTCTCGCGGACGGGCACCCCCGATCTCGCCGCGGATCCCATGCCGCCCAATGCGTCGGACACCTACATCATCGTGAAACCGCAGAAGGAGTGGTCTGATCGCTCCATGACGAAACAGGACCTGATCGCGAAGATCGAGGCGGAGGCGGGCAAGCTGCCCGGCAACAAGCTCGGCTTCTCGCAGCCGATCCAGATGCGTTTCAACGAACTGATCGCCGGCGTCCGCGAGGATCTCGGGGTCAAGGTATTCGGCGACGACTTCGGCGCGATGCAGACGGCCGCGGCCCGCATTTCCGACGTGCTGCGGACGGTGGACGGCGCGGAGAGCGTCAAGGTCGAAGAGACAGCCGGCCTGCCGTTCCTCGAGATCCGGATCGACAAGGCAGAAATCGCCCGGCGCGGGCTGAATCTCGCCGACGTCCAGGACGTCATCGAGACCGCGGTCGGCGGTCGACCGGCGGGCCTGGTTTTCGAAGGAGACAGGCGCTTTCAGATCCTCGTCCGTCTGAACGACGTGCTGCGCAACGACGTCGATGCTATACGGAATCTGCCGGTGCCGTTGCCCCGCACCGCCGACGGGGCCGCGACAACATCGGTGCCGCTCAGCGCCATCGCGACGCTGGAGCAGACGGACGGCGTCAACCAGATCAGCCGCGAGAACGGCAAGCGGCGCGTGGTGGCGACGGCGGAGGTGAGGGGCCGCGACATCGGATCGCTGGTCGGAGAGGTGCAGGCCAAGGTGGCGG
>JAPLPC010000242.1:0-6145 GCA_026400425.1 Hyphomicrobiales bacterium
GCCTTATCTGGCTCGACACTGCTGGTGTGGATGCGTGAGTCAGGCGTCGATCTCGGCACCATCGGCCTCTTCGCGCTGGTCGGCACCCCCTACACGCTGAAATTCCTGTGGGCACCGCTGGTCGATGCCCTGCATGTGCCCTTCTTCACCCGCGCCTTCGGTCGCCGCCGCGGCTGGCTGGTGTTTTCGCAATTGCTGCTGATCGGTGCCATCCTGCTGCTGGCATTGACCGATCCCGCACGCTCGCCATTGTTCGTCGCGCTCGGCGCGCTGCTGGTCGCCGCGATGTCGTCGACCCAGGATATCGTGGTCGATGCGTTTCGCGTCGAGAGCCTGCCGGAAAGCGAGCAGGCTGCGGGCATGGCGTCCTATGTGGCGGCGTATCGGATCGGCATGCTGATCTCCACCGCCGGCATCCTGTTTCTGGTCAGCGCCTTTGAAGGCACCGGTGTCTCGCGCTCCTCGGCATGGATGTGGGGCTATATGGCAATGGCTGCGATGGTGCTGGTCGGCACGGTGACAGCGCTGGCCGCCACCGAGCCCGAACAATCCGCGCAGGCCGAAGCCGCCACCCGCCAAGAGAGCGCCTTCCAGCGCGTGCTGCACGCCGCCATCGGCGCGTTCTCGGAATTCCTGTCGCGCAAAGATGCCTGGGCGGCACTGGCCTTCGTGGTGCTGTTCAAATTCACCGATGCGTTTTCCGGCACGATGACGGCGCCTTTCGTCATCGATCTCGGCTTCACCCGCAACGACTACGCGGCGATCGTGAAAGGCGTCGGCCTCGCCGCCACGCTGATCGGCGGCTTCGCCGGCGGGTTTGTCGCCCGGCGCTACTCGCTGTCGGCGAGCCTTTGGATCGGCGCGGTGTTGCAGGCGGTGTCGAATCTGGCTTTCGCCTGGCTGGCACTGGTCGGTGTCAATCAATGGGCGCTGGCCCTGGCGATCTCGGTGGAGAATTTCACCAGCGCCATCGGCACGGTGATCTTCGTCGCCTATCTCTCCGCACAGAATCCGCTGCACACCGCCACGCAATATGCGCTGCTGACGGCACTGGCGGCAGTGGGGCGAACTTATCTCTCCGCCGGTGCAGGCTACGTCGCACAGGCGACGGGCTGGCCGCTGTTCTTCGTCATCAGCGTGATTGTCGCGCTGCCGAGTCTGGTGTTGCTGCTCTGGCTGCAACGACGCGGGCATTTTGCGGCACTAGGCCCGGTTCGGATTTAACATCACTCCTGACAGCAATGTTCCCTCTCCCGCTTGCGGGGAGGGTCAGGGTGGGGGCAGCCCCAAACGCTGACGTCACGTGGGGCGCCCCCACCCCGGCCCTCCCCCGCAATAGCGGGAGAGACGGAGCTCTAATTCACCTTGCCCACCAGGCTCCACTTCGTCACCAGCGCTTCGCTCATTTGTCCGGCCTGCTCGGCGCAGGTGACTTCGGCGATCTTGAACGCCACTTCCTTGCCGACCAGGCGCTTCAGCTGCGTGGCCTGCGCATCGCTATCGACGACGATCTCGAACGTCTCCGGCCCGGTCTCGAGATTGCATAGGCCGGCCGGCGGCGGCAGCCGGCGCGGTTCGCTGACCACTTGATAGATATTCGTGCGCTTGCCCTTGGCATCGCGACTGCGCATGGCGTTGAGCTGGCCCGACAGCACGTCGCCCACCTTCATGTCCTTCGGTGCGGCCGGCTTGGCCGGCACCTCTTCGGCCTCGGAGGCGGCATAGGCAACCGTCGTCATCGCGGCCATCACGAGCACCGCGGCGCTGCAAAGCTGCGCCTTGAATCCAGATCGTGTCATCGAATAAGTCCCGTCCTAGAATAATGTGCGTTGTCGCATCGCGGCCGACAGCGTGCCTTCATCGAGATAGTCCAACTCGCCACCGACCGGCACGCCATGCGCCAGACGGGTGACTTTGACATGGGCCTCCTGAAGAAGGTCGGTGATGTAATGTGCTGTGGTCTGGCCATCCACAGTCGCATTCAGGGCCAGGATGACTTCAGTCACTTCCGGCGCATGCGCGCGCGCCACCAGCGCATCGATGGTCAGGTCGCCCGGCCCGACGCCATCGAGCGGCGACAGCGTGCCACCGAGCACGTGATACTTGCCCGGCGCCGCATTGGCGCGCTCCAGCGCCCACAGATCGGCGACATCGGCGACCACCACGATGGTGGTGGGATCGCGCCGCGCATCCATGCAGATCGTGCAGGGCGATTGGGTGTCGATATTGCTGCACACCTTGCAGACCTGCACGCGCTCGATCGCCGTCTGCAGGGCACCGGCCAGCGGCGTCATCAACGCATCGCGCTTCTTGATCAGATGCAGCGCCGCACGCCGCGCCGACCGCGGACCGAGCCCCGGCAATCGCGCGAGCAACTGGATCAAGCGCTCGATTTCAGGTCCGGCAACGGAGGCCATGTCAGTTGAAAACCATGATGTGCTTCTGATCGATTGTCTGTCCCGGACGCGGTGCAGCGGCCTTGCGCTGCTCCGCAGAGCCGGGACCGTCGCGTGCTCCGGCGTCTGGTACGGTCCCGGCGCTGCGATGCGGTGTGAAGCACACCGCATCGCGTCCGGGACACGAAGAACCCGCCGCTAGCCCAGGCCCATCCCCGGCGGCAGGCCGAGGCCACCGGTCAGCGACTGCATTTTGTCCTGCATGGCGGCTTCCGCCTTGCGGCGTGCGTCACCGAGTGCGGTGACCAGCAGGTCTTCGAGGATCTCGACGTCTTCGGGCTTCAGCAGCGACGGATCGATCTTCACGGCTTTCACTTCGGTCTTCGCCGTCATCCGCACCGAAACGAGCCCGCCGCCGGACACACCCTCGACCTCCACATGGTCGAGCTCTTCCTGCATCGCCTTCATCTTCGACTGCAGCTGCGCCGCCTGCTTCATCATGCCGAGAAAGTCAGCCATCGATCTTCCCTTGGTTTTGGTTGCGCATGAGTCGATCCGAAAACCGGGTTGCGGTTATCGGCATCATGCTCTCAATCGTCGTCGCCGAGGTCATCGGCGCCGTCATCGGTAATCAAAGCGTCGTCGTCGCCTTCCGGGATCTCGGGCGCGACCGGATATACTTCCATCTTGGCGCCGGGAAATTTAGCCAGCACCGCCTGCACGCGCGGATCGGCTTCCGCCAGGCGTGTGCGCTCGTTCTTCTGTTCCTGCGCCTGCGCCCGCAGCGTCGCCTCGCCCTGTTCGTTGGAGACGATCACCACCCAGCGACGGCCGGTCCACATTTCGAGCTTGCGCGCCAGATCGTTGATCAGCGACCGCGCCGCGGTGCGCTCCATCGCGAGCTCGAGCCGGCCATCCTCGATACGGATCAGGCGCACGTCGGCTTCCAGCGCGCCGCGCACCATCAGGTCGCGCTTCTGCCCGGCCAATGCGACCAATTCAGGGAAGGTCGAAATTCTCAGCGCCGTAGCCGGTGCAGCTTCGGCCATGCCGACCTGCGGCCGCGGCGACGGCTCGGCATTGCCACGCTGAATGGTCGGGCCACGCGGCGCCCCCGACATGGTCGGCGCCGATGGCGGCGACGCCGTCGGCATCTGGACGAAGGATTGCGCTGACGGCGCATTCAGCGCCGGCATTGCACGACCACCGCCATTGCCGATCACCGGCGACGACCCGCCGCCCTGCTCGATCATGCGGATGGCTTCATCGGGCGTCGGCAGATCGGCGACATAAGCGATGCGGACCAGCACCATCTCGGCCGCCGCGGCGGGACGCGTTGCGCCCTGCACTTCGGTGATGCCCTTGAGCAGCATCTGCCACATGCGCGACAGCACGCGCATCGAAAGTTTTGCGGCAAAGTCGCGCGCGCGCAGTCGCTCGGTCTCACCGAACGCCACATTGTCGGCGGTGGCCGGCACGATCTTCACGCGGGTGACGAAATTGACGAACTCGGCGAGGTCGCTCAGCACCACGACGGGATCGGCGCCGACATCGTATTGCTCGCGGAATTCCTTGAAGGCGCTGGCGATGTCGCCGCGCGCCAGCGAATCGAACAGATCGATGACGCGGGTGCGATCGGCAAGGCCGAGCATCTGCCGCACCGCATCGGCCTTCACCACGCCCGCTGCATGCGCAATGGCCTGATCGAACAGCGACAGCGAATCGCGCACCGAACCTTCGGCGGCGCGCGCGATGATGCCGAGCGCTTCCTGCTCGACCTCGACATTTTCTTTGCCTGCAATGTTCGACAGATGCGACATCAGCACGTCGGCATCGACGCGGCGCAGGTCGAAACGCTGGCAGCGCGACAGCACCGTGATCGGAACCTTGCGAATTTCGGTGGTGGCGAACACGAACTTCGCGTGCTCCGGCGGCTCTTCCAGCGTTTTCAGAAATGCGTTGAAGGCGGCCGTCGACAGCATGTGGACTTCGTCGATGATGTAGACCTTGTAGCGCGCCGATGACGGCGCATAGCGCACGCTGTCATTGATCTGGCGGACATCGTCGACACCGGTATGCGACGCGGCGTCCATTTCCAGCACGTCGATGTGCCGGCTTTCCATGATGGCCTTGCAGTGGATGCCATGGCTCGGCATCTGGATGGTCGGCCCTTTGACGGAGCCATCGGGCAAGTCGTAATTCAGTGCCCGCGCCAGAATGCGCGCGGTGGTCGTCTTGCCGACTCCACGCACGCCGGTGAGAATCCAGGCTTGCGGAATCCGCCCGGTCTCGAACGCATTCGAGACGGTGCGCACCAGGGCTTCCTGGCCGATCAGATCGTCGAAATTTCCCGGCCGGTATTTGCGCGCCAGCACCCGATAGGGCGTCGCCGCGGCAGAAGTGTTCATCGCGAAGCCGGCCTGGGCGTCATCATCGGAAGGGGGCATGCCGGCATCGGTCATCGAGAAATCCGCAATGTGTTGTCTCAAGAGGCCGGTTTGCGGAACATCTGGCGGATCGACTGGCAAAACATGGATTTTCTGCCGGGACACCGCCTGCCCACCGGGCAATCCGGCGATGCGCCGAATTTGCTCGATAAAACAAGTAGGAGACTGACGAGCGACCCGATCCGGATCTCGTTAGGGCTGCTACCTTCCGGTCCTGACCCGATTGGCGAGTGCTCCGTGTTGCCGCAAGAAATCGTGGCGGATGAGCACAAAAGCATGCACCACGGAGTTGTTTGCGCCGCCAGTTCCTGCGACCTTACGCCTCAAATCGAGAGACCGAATGGCCACCACACCCGCCTTTGAGTTGCACAAACAGCTGCAGCAAGACACCATCGACATCGGCGATCTGCCCCTCAGCCGCGTGCTGGTGGTGAAGGATGCGCATTACCCCTGGCTGATGCTGGTGCCGCGCCGGCCTGACATCATCGACATCATTGATCTCGACGAGGTCGCACAGGCGCAGTTGATGACCGAGATCAATCGGGTCGGCCGCGCGCTGAAAGAGGTCACCCGCTGCGACAAGCTGAATGTCGCCGCCCTCGGCAATGTGGTGCCGCAGTTGCACGTCCACATCATCGCACGCCGCAAGACCGACGCCGCCTGGCCGCGCCCGGTCTGGGGCGTGATGCCGCCGCTCGCGCATGATGCCGAGGAAGTGCAGCGCTTCATCTCTGAACTCCGTCGCAAGATCTGGCTCGGTTGAATGACATGACAAGCACACTGTTCCCGCTCGGCCAGCCGGCCTTCATTTCCAACACCCTCGATCGCGCCGCGCATCTGCGGTTCAACGACGAAAAGTTGTTCGCCCTTGAAAACAAGCGCGATAGCCGCGCCTACGTGATCTATCGCGACTCGCTGGTGATGAAGAAGGACGGCGACAATCTGCGCGCCCTCCTGACCATCGACGAGGCGCTTAAGTTCGGCGCCAATCCCGGCACCATCTTTCTCGGCCTGCGCGATGGTGCTGCGGTGTTCGGCATGGGCATCTCGCCCGATGCATCCGAAAAACTGCTCGGCCGTGACGACGTCATCGTGTCCGAATTGCGCGGCATGGCGATGCAGGGCGTGGTGCCACCCAATCAATTGTCGGCCATCGCACAAGCCAAATCGATGGTGTCTTGGCATCAGCGCCATGGCTTCTGCGCCAATTGCGGCACCAAGTCGGCGATGGCCGAAGGCGGCTGGAAGCGCGTTTGCCCGAGTTGCAAGACCGAGCATTTTCCGCGCACCGATCCAGTCGTC
>JAPLPC010000242.1:6165-7960 GCA_026400425.1 Hyphomicrobiales bacterium
CAGTCGTCATCATGCTGGTCGAAAAAGGCGACAAGTGCCTGCGCGGCCGCCAGAAGCAATTCCCGCCAGGCATGTATTCATGCCTCGCCGGCTTCGTCGAAGCGGCCGAGACCATCGAGGATGCCGTGAAACGCGAGATCTTCGAGGAATCCGGCATCCGCTGCACCGACGTCACTTATTACATGACGCAGCCCTGGCCCTATCCATCATCGCTGATGATCGGTTGCTCGGCGCGCGCCATCAGCGACGAAATCGTCGTCGATAAAATGGAACTTGAGGACGCCCGGTGGTTTGACCGTGACGAAGCAATGCTGATGTGGAAGCGCGAGCATCCGGACGGGCTCGCGGGCCCGCATCCATTCGCGATTGCCCATCACCTGCTTGGACGGTGGCTGCATCCCGACCAGGCTTGACGACACCAACGGGGACCTCTCCATGACTGACCAGCCCAAGCGCGTGCTGTGCATCGGCCTGCCGGTGCGGGACCTCACTTTTGCGGTGGAATCCGTGCCGGGTCGCGGCCAGAAATTTCCCTCGCAGCGCTTCGCGCAGATCATCGGCGGCAATGCTCTCAATGCCGCGATCGGCATCAACCGGCTCGGCGGCAAAGCCGCGATGACCGGGCCGATGGGCGACAAGAGCGAGACGTCCGATCAGTTTCTGTTCGACGATCTTGCCAAGGAAGGCATCGACGCCACCCATCTCGTGCATATGCCCGGCCTGGTGACGCCGATCTCGGCGGTCATGATCGACCCGTCGGGCGAGCGCACCATCGTCACCTTCCGAGATCCCGAATTGTGGAAGGTGAAGCTGCCTGCACACGACGTGCTGCTGAAGGACTGCGACGCCATTCTGGTGGAAAGCCGCTGCGCCGGCTTCGCCACCGATCTCTGTATCGAGGCGCGGCATCGCGGCATTCCCGTCGTGGTCGATATCGACAGCACGATCTCCCAGAGCGAAGGCCTACTGACGGCGTCGTCGCATCTGATCTTCTCCGACGATGCGCTGCAATCGACCGCCGGCACGTCTGACAATCTGAAGGCCCTGCAGAAACTGGCGACGCTGACATCGTCCTTCCTCGCCGTCACCCGTGGCCCCAAGGGTACGCTGTGGCTCGACGAGCATGGCGCGCCGAAGGAAACCCCTGCCTTCCCAGTCCATGTGGTGGATACGCTGGGCGCAGGCGATATTTTCCACGGCGCCTTCGCGCTGGAATTTGCCGCCGGCAAATCAATTCCAGAAGCGCTCCGCTTCGCCTCCGCTGCCGCCGCCCTCAAATGCACCCGCTACGGCGGCGCCTTCGCATGCCCGCAACGCGCTGAAGTCGAAAAGCTTTTGCGGGAATCGAAAGTTGGCGCACTGGGCTAAGACGGCGCGCCATCACAGGATCGCGGCGCTGGCAGCGGGTCGAAATTCATTGCCTAGCGCCGTTGGAGAGAAAGATCTGCTCCACCTGCCTGCCATGGCGGCGCAAACAGTCTCGCCTTGATTTAGAAGATTGTTCCATATATGAGGGTACACGACCCCATAATTAAAACAAAGTTCTTCCATGTCAGACATCGCCGATCAATCCCCTGAAGCCACTCGCCGCCTCGATGCGATCGACCGAAAGATCCTGACAGTCTTGCAGGAAGACGCGTCGCTCTCGGTCGCCGAGATCGGCGACAGGGTGGGTCTGTCGTCGACGCCTTGCTGGAAGCGCATCCAGCGCCTGGAGGCCGATGGAGTCATTCTGCGCCGGGTGGCACTGGTCGATCAGAACAAGATCGGCCTCGGCATTTCGGTATTCGTCTCG
>JAPLPC010000661.1:0-829 GCA_026400425.1 Hyphomicrobiales bacterium
CGTCCACGTCATCATGATCGGCCGCGTGCTGTTCGGCCTGGCCGATCAGGGCAACCTGCCGCGCTGTCTCGCCCGCATCCATCCGGTCACCCACACGCCGGTCGCGGCCACGCTGGTCGGCGTCGCCGTCATCCTGCTGCTGGCGCTGGCGGTGCCGCTGGTCGGCCTCGCCGATCTGACCGCGCGCCTGACGCTGCTGATCTTCGCGGTGGTCAATGCCGCGCTGATCCGGATGCACTGGCGCGGCGATCCGGCGCCGGCCGGCAGCTTCCGCTGTCCGCGCTGGGTGCCGGTGATGGGGTTGCTGACCACAGCGACGCTGCTGGTGGCCGACGCGCTGCTGCCATGACAGCCCGCCGCAACATCGGCCCGAGACATCACCCCGAGACATTACCTAATGCCACCCGCGCCTGGGCAGGCGAACGCCGCCGCGCCCGCCCATGCAAAAAGCCGGATCTCGCGATCCGGCCTTGCCGTTTGTTCAGCTGACGCGGCTTTGCGCCTTGCAGCGCGCCGCTCCATCCTCACACGTCACCCAAGTCAGATGATCGAGCGATCCACGTTGCGGATCTCGCCGGTGCGGGCGTCGATATCGACCTCGATCCATTTGCCATACTGGTCGCGGCCTTCGATCTCCCATTCGTCACCGTCGAAATGGGTGTTCTTCACCTGCACCACGCCGATCGAATAGGCGATCTGGATCGCCTGCTCGACGCCCAGCGGCCCGGCCGGCACCACCACGCCGACGCGCGGCGCGGGCTCGCGCACATAGACATCAGCCGCGACCGCCGGCACCGCCGTCGCCAGCGCCCCAACGGCCAGCATCGGC
>JAPLPC010000661.1:881-5514 GCA_026400425.1 Hyphomicrobiales bacterium
ATGGCTCAGTCTCGCTTCGCCGATCCGACGAAGTGCACCGCACGCAGCGGTACTACGGACAAACGAACGCGCGTGGCGGCACGGGAGTTCCGCAGGGAATTGGGGCGATCTAGCGAACCAATAAGGCAGCTGCGTCGTTTGATGGGCGCGCTATCGATGTGTCGAGAGAGAGTGTGATGTGCCTGACATTGTTTCGAAAGAAATACGTTCATCGATGATGGCAGCAGTCCGACAAAAGCACACCAAGCCTGAAATGATGCTACGTAGGGCATTACATCGTCTTGGAATGCGGTATCAGCTGCATCGGAAGGACTTGCCAGGCCGTCCAGACTTAGCATTCCCCAAAGCCAAGATAGCCATTTTCGTTAACGGCTGCTTCTGGCACCGTCACGAAGGATGCAGAAAGGCGACCACTCCATCGACACGAATGGAATTCTGGAAAGAAAAATTCGAAAGAAATGTGGCGCGAGATGCTCGCGATCAGGCTTTATTAAATCAGGTCGGCTGGAAGGTATTCGTTGTCTGGGAATGCGAGTTGCCAAATGACACAGCTGCGGAAATTCTGGCAGCGCCAATGGCTGCTTCTATAAAAAAAGCTCGAGATATTTGAGCGAAGCTGCTAGATGACGAGTTGTCAGGAAGCCAACATGCGCGTCGCCAGTCTTTTCAGCGGTATCGGAGGATTCGAGCTCGGACTCGCAAAGGCAGGCTTTGAAACCGTCATGATGTGCGAAAACGATGATCTTGCTCGGTCTGTTCTGCATTGCCACTTTCCGGGCGTCCCAGTGCGCAAAGACGTTAAGGCGATCAAGCGACTTCCTAGGTGCGATATCATTACGGCTGGCTGGCCATGCCAGGACCTGAGTCAGGCTGGAAAGACAGCCGGCCTTGCGGGACTTCGCTCAAGCTTGATCTCTGAAGTATTCCGTCTCGTCGAAGGGACTAAGAGCAGGCCGGAGTTCATCTTGCTTGAGAATGTTGCATTCTCTTTGCACCTGCATAGAGGTGCAGCCTTAAAGTACATAACTTCTAAATTTGAAGAGCTAGGCTATAAATGGGCCTATCGAGTACTCGATAGCAGGCAGTTTGGTGTTCCCCAGCGTAGACGAAGAGTATTTGTCCTTGGCTCAAGGACGATCGACCCGCAAGAGATACTATTTAGGGGAGTGAATCAATCCTCCGAAGATGAGCGTGTTGAGCCCGAGATGTTCGGATTTTATTGGACTGAGGGAAACACTGGACTGGGGTGGTCACCTGAAGCCGTCCCGCCACTAAAAGGCGGTTCTGCTCTTTCAATACCGTCTCCACCCGCGATCTGGAATAGACGCACTCAAGAGTTCCAAACCCCTGGAATATCCGATGCTGAACGGATGCAAGGGTTTCCAGTAGATTGGACTGCAGTCGGAGTGCTCAAAGATGAAAAGAAACGAGGCCGATGGAAATTGGTCGGCAATGCTGTAAGCGTGCCTGTCGTGGAGTGGATAGGCCGGGGTATTGCAGAAGCACGGGCCTCTGCAATCGAAATCGGAATTGGGAAACCATTCACAGGCGCTGCAAGTGCGGCATACGGTGAACGCGGTAAGACGCCTCTCTTTTTTCGCTTTCGGCATGAAGGTCCAGATGCGCCAGATATCGAAAGCCTCAGAGACTTTGAATTGGCTGATGCTTCTAGGTTGTCAGTGCGGGCGGCGAAGGGGTTTCTTTCAAGAATCGAGAAAAGTTCGTTGAAGACAGATCCAAAATTTATTCCAGATCTTCGTCGCTTTGTTAGCTGACATAGGATCTGTTTCGTTCGTAACGCTCCATCATATTGATGTATGAGCACATGAAAGACCGCACTCGGTCCAGTTTGTCTGCGATATCTGCAACTGAATAGTTTCCACCGATTATTTCAAAAGTTTCCTCACCGTGCGCCAGTTCGTTTCGGGCATTGCGCACTATCGCTAGATCCGATCCCCCAAGTGTTCTGTGAGGCGGTCGCCATCGTCGATTGCCGATATCGCGCGCAAATCTTATAAGTTTCTCGTGATCGATGTTGCCTGGGAACGGTACCGTATCCTGCCTGTTCAACCACGAAATTTGTCCAGGAACGAATTGAACGAATTCTTTCAAGATTGAGGCGTGATTGACGCCGTCTTGAAGTTTTTTTCTAAAGTGCGTGTGTACTATGTCTTGCTGCCAATAAGTCGTAAGGTGCTCAAAAGAAGCGCCGTCGTTTTCCATTTTTCTTCTTACGCTTACAATCGTCTCGCGTGTTGCAAATTCAACGCAGTTGTAAATCATTATAAACGAAGCGGCTCTTGAGGCAGCGAGCGTTGCTGCTGCACGATAAAAGCCTTTTCCGGGAGTTCGATGTCTTGCGTCGAGTTCGCGCAGCGATCTCAAGTAATACGAAACACCAGCAATACGAGATCGGAATTGGGATTCGATCATTGGCTAGGCCAGCAATCTATTTTTAACGTAGTCGATCCGGTCGCGCAGGCGAGGGCCGCTATTGCTCGCGTGAGTTCTTACGAGCGCATTTAGTTCGTCGCCGAATACCCAGTCAGTATTGGTCTTAATCTTAAGAGTATGGTTCTGACGCAACGCTAGACATGTCCCGACCGCGATTGCCTCAAAGCGCACGCGAGGCAAAGTCCCACCCTTTCCGTTGCGATAAAACGCCGTAGGAAAGTTTGCTGCAATGAAGTTCATCGTTCCAATAAATTCTTGCCTGCGAACGTTGATATCTTCGTTTGTGATGTTTTTGTTCAATCGTATTACGTTGAGATCAAGAAATCGGCGTACATCGTGTTTAAATTCTGTGTACTGATCTGCGTAAATGAAGAAGCGAGTGACCAATTCTTGTCGCTCGCTTTCTGGATCTGCAGATTTCGATATCTTCGGAGAAAGCGATTTAAAAAGATCTGAGTCCGCGCATTCGAGTATCAGATCGAGGAATTTGCCGCGGAAGGCGCCCTTTCTGATCTCGGCGTCATGCAGGGATTTTCCTGTAGTGTTCAGTCGACGGAAGAGTTCGATACGCGTGCTTTCGTCTGTACCTTCGTCAAGCACGAATGATCTTATTGGCGTATTGAACAAACGCTTTTGGACCGTGGGAGGGAACTCGCTGTATTTTAATCCGGTGAGGATGTCGAGCTTTTCCAGTTCTCCTAAAGCAAATTCGTCGTTCACAAATCGTGCAAGCGTACGCACTCGCTGCGATCCGTCAACAATCTCTAGGCGTCCCTTCACATCATAGAAAAATATCGGCGGGACCGGAATTCTGAGTATGACGCTTTCAATGAAGTATGATTGCGCTTGGTCGGTCCAACGTAACTTTCGTTGATACTCGGGAATGTATATGTCGCCCTCTTGAAGCGGCTCCTCTCTAAATTTTTGCACCAAGAGTTCGACCGGATAGTCCGTTACCAAGTAACGGACGTCTCTGCGTGCGGCTTCAATGACTGCGGTCACCTCGTCGTCGGAAGGCTTCAACTCCAAGTACTGTAAAATTTGGTACTCGCTCATGTTATTCCCCCGGTCATCGAACCGGAGCCAAAGCTAAAGAGCAAGACGCAGATACGCCACTGGGAATCTTCGCCCTGCGCCAATTGGGCATATTGTAGGGCCACTAAGCCGCAATCTTATCTCAACAACAAAAACGGCCGGATCTCGCGATCCGGCCGTTTTGTTATCTCTGATACGAAGCTGCGGCCTTGCGGCACGTCACCTGAAGCTCAGGCGGCTCACACCGCCCTCAAGCTTCAGTCCGGCTCTGCTTTACGCAGCAGCCGTGGCTTCCGTGGTCTTCTTCTTCTGGATGGCGCGCTTCAGCAGCACGGCCTTGGCGGAGAGTTCGCTCTCGCGGGCCGCGATCAGATAGGCGTCGAAACCACCGCGGTGGTCCACCGACTTCACCGCATTGGCCGAGACGCGCAGGCGGATGCCGCGGCCGAGGGTGTCGGAGATGAAGGTCACATTGACCAGGTTCGGCAGAAACCGGCGCTTGGTCTTGATGTTCGAGTGGCTCACTTTGTGCCCGACTTGCGGGCCCTTCAGTGTCAGTTCACAACGCCGGGACATGGCGAAAATCCTCTGTCATCCCCGCCTGCGACCATCAGGCCGGGCAGGGGTTCAAAAATCACGTCCATTTCAGGAGCCGCGGACGTATAGGGTTTGCTGCCGCCGCCGTCAAGACGGCACGCCGCCCGACAAGCGGAAAGCCGCACGACACATCCCCGCGCGAGCGGGTCTGTCTGACGATCCGCCGAACCACACGATCCAGCCCGGATGGGCTGCGATCGGCCGTCAGCCGGGCGCCGGCAACGCCGTGGGTATAGACGGGGTCGGCGGATGATGCCACAGCGAAGTGCTCTGAAGGGCTGTGGTTCCGATCATATAAACGACGTATTCGGGCCGGACACGGGATGCGGCCCCGGCGCCGCGCAGGCGCGGGCCTGGATCATCCGAACACGAGGGAACACGAAACGTGCGTTGGCCCGGCCCCCGCAGCACCGACGGCAAAGTTCGATTCGCGCCGCTCGCGATGGCGGCGCTGCTCGGCCTCGCCGGGGTGATCGGGCTGGCGCTGCCGGCGCGCGCGCAGGGCAGGGTCGAGGCCAAATACGAGGCCAGCCTGGCCGGGATTCCC
>JAPLPC010000661.1:5536-5849 GCA_026400425.1 Hyphomicrobiales bacterium
GCGGCGGCACCGCCGGGCTCTTGAAGGCGTTCTCCGGCGGCTCGGGCTCCGGCCAGGCGCAGGGCCGCGTCGTCGCGGGCACGCTGGTGCCCACGGGCTATACCGCCACCACCACCTCGGCGAAGAAATCCGAAGTGATCAAGATGCTCATCGCGCTCGGCTATGTGAAGGACTATTCGATCGAGCCGGAGCCGCCGGAGGATCCCGAGCGGATCCCGGTCACCGATGCGCATCGCCGCAACGTGCTGGACCCCATGACCGGCTCGCTGCTGCGCGTCAGCGGCACCGGCGACCTGCTGACGCCGGATGCCTG
>JAPLPC010000268.1 GCA_026400425.1 Hyphomicrobiales bacterium
TGACTATGGACCGCCGCACACTTCTGAAACTTTCCGCGATGGGTGCCATCGCAGGCTCAACAGGGGTGTCCATCGCGCAGGCCCAGACTGCCGCTCCGGCGCCTGCCGGCAAACGCAAGGCGCGCTGGATCTGTCTCGGCACCAAAGGCGGCCCGCGCGTCGGCCTCGGCCGTTCCAATCCTGCCAATGTGCTGATCGTCGATGACGTACCTTACGTGGTCGATTGCGGTCCCGGCGTATCGAAGCGCCTGGTCGAAGCCAAGGTGGCGCTGCCCGACGTGCGCTATGTGTTCGTGACGCATCTGCATTCCGACCACGTCCTCGAATATGGCAACATGGTCTATGGCGGCTGGTCGGCCGGCCTCAATCATCCGGTCGAAGCTTTCGCGCCGGTCGGCATGGAAGCGCTCACCAAAGCCTATTGGGACAGCATCAAATTCGACGTCGACGTCCGCATCGCCGACGAGGGCAAGCCGGATCCGCGCAAGCTGCTTGTGGCCAAGGACATCAAGGACTCCGGCCTGGTGATGAGCAACGACAAGGTGAAGGTCACCGCCTTCAAGACGCCGCACCCGCCGATCACCGAGAATTTCGCCTATAAGTTCGAGACCCCGGACGGCGTGTTCGTCTATGCCTGCGATACCAGTTTCAATCCGGCGCTGGCGAAGTTCGCCGAAGGCGCCGACGTGTTGATCCACGAGACGATTTATGTCCCCGGCGTCGACAAGATGGTCGCCCGCGTCAAGAACGCCGCGACCCTCAAGGAGCACTTGATCGCCTCGCACACCACGACCGAAGACGTCGGCAAGATCGCCGCCATGGCCAAGGTCAAGAAGCTGGTGATGACCCATTTCGTGCCCGGCGACGATCCGACCATCACCGACGAGATGTGGGCTGCCGACGCCAAGAAGCATTATAGCGGCCCGATCGTGGTCGCGAAGGACCTGATGGAAATCGAGCTGTAAAGCTCGACAATTGGCCGGCAGGCATCTGCGATAGGTCGGGTTGAGCGAAGGCGCATCGCGCCGAAGCTCAACCCGACCTGCTAGTTCTTACCGGCTACCTTCGCCGCTAGAATGTCATCCGCCTTCACCCAGCCCGGCGTGCCCACGGCAAAGCGTGCCTTCGCGCGCGAGGCCAGATCGCGCGCGGTCTTGTTGTCGCCGCGCAAGAACGCCGCCTGCGCGGATGCCAGATCGGCTTCGGCGAGTTCGCCCTTGCGGCCATAGGCCATCGCAAGCTGCTGGTAGCCCGCCGGCGCTTCGCCTTCGCGGGCGATGGCGCCTTTGAGGATGCGGATGGCTTCGTCGGTGTAGGCATTGTTGCCGGAGGCGATCAGCGCCTGGCCGAGCATCATCTCGATCAGCGGCGCCTTGCTTGCGAGTTGCACCGCGCGGCGCAGCGGCGCGATCGCTTCATTGGGCTTGCCGCCTTCGAGCAGCGCCTGGCCGCGGAGCTCGAAAAAATACGGATTGTTCGGTTGCGCCTTGATCAGCGCATCGATCTGCGCGATGGCGACGCTGAGACCGCCGTGGCGATAACGTCTTGGCGCGCATCAATTCGTGGCGCAGCACCAATGCCGGATCGTCCTTCTTGTCCCAATAGGGGCTTGACTTGGCGAGGCCTTCCAATGCGGCGACGCGTTCGCGCGGCATCGGATGCGACTGCATGTAAGGATCCGCACCGCGCGATGCGAACAGGCTGTCGGACGAGAAGCGCTGGAACGTCTCATACATGCCCTTGGCCGATTGGCCGGTCTTGTTAAGGAAATCGACACCGGCGCGGTCGGCGTTCTCCTCATGCTGGCGCTGATAGGCCAGCATGGTGTTCATCAGCATCGCCTGCGGTGCGGCCACCGCGGCGGCGCCGACATTGCCGAGGCTGCTGTTGGAATTACCGCCGCGCGCACCGGCCGCCATGGCGCCGACGCCGAGCAGCATGGCGACGATCATCTGGGTCTGCGCTTCGGCAAGGCGCTGGCGCAGCTTTGACAGATGGCCGCCGGCGAGGTGGCCGGTCTCGTGCGCGAGCACGCCGATCAACTGGTTCGGCGTCGCCGACTGCATCAATGCGCCGTGATTGACGAAGATGCGACGGCCGTCGGCGACGAAGGCATTGAAACTGGCATTATTGATGATGACGATCTGGATGTTCTGCTTTTCCATCCCGGCGGCGCGCAGGATCGGGCGCGTATAGTCGCGCAGCAGCTGCTCGATCTCGGCATCGCGCAGCAGGCGCATGCCACCTTGCTGGGCGCTGGCAGTGACCGGCGTCAGCGCGACGGCCGTAGCGGTGAGCAGGGCGGTCAGCCTGGAGAGTTTTCGGATTGCAGCTTTCTTGGGCTGCGCGTGCTGGTCTTTCATCATTGGCCGAAGGTTGGATTCGCGATAGACGGGTACAGTTCACTATTGCGGCGGCAGCGCGGCGTGGCGTGTCCGCTGCAAAGATGTCGATTGCCGCGCAGATAGCAGATTTTCAGGCCTGATACGATGTCCGATACGATCCTCCGCGCCCGCGCCAACCCCCTGCTTGCGGCGTCCGGCCGCAGCGATGTTCCCTCCTTCATGGTGATGGACGTGATGGCCGCTGCCGCCCGCATCGAGGCGGCGGGTGGTCATGTCATTCATATGGAAGTCGGCCAGCCCGCAGCACCGGCGCCGCAGACGGCGATCAAGGCGGCGCAGGCAGCACTGGCGCACGGGCAGGTGGAGTATACCGCAGCGCTCGGCACGCCGTCGCTGCGCGCACGCATCGCACGGCATTATCACGACACTTACACCTGCGACGTCGATCCCGAACAGATCGTGGTGACGACGGGGTCGTCCGGCGCATTCATTCTGGCTTTCCTCGCACTGTTCGAGCCCGGCGATCGCGTCGCCATCGCGGCGCCCGGCTACCCGCCTTACCGGCACATCCTCACCGCACTCGGTTGCGAGCCGGTGCTGATCGAGACGCATGCCGAGACGCGTCATGCTCTGACGGGGGAAGCACTGCTCGCCGCGCATCGCGATAAGCCGTTGAAGGGTGTGCTGGTCGCAAGCCCGGCCAATCCCACCGGCACCATGATGTCGCGCGAGGCGCTGACGGATCTGATCGCTGCGGCGGAAAGCGAAGGCATCCGCTTCATCTCGGACGAGATCTATCACGGCCTCGATTACGCATTCCCCGCGGTAACGGCAGCTGAGCTGTCGCCCAATGCGCTGGTGATCAACTCGTTCTCGAAATATTTCTGCATGACCGGTTGGCGCGTCGGCTGGATGGTGGTGCCGCCGCCGCTCGTTCGCGCCATGGAACGCTTACAGCAGAATCTGTCCATTTCGGTGCCGACCCTGTCGCAGATCGCAGCCGAGGCGGCTTTCGACGGCGCTGCCGAGATGGAGGAGATCAAACATGGCTATCAGGAGAACCGCCGGATTCTGACAGCTGGTCTGCCGCAAGCCGGCCTCACCGATTTCCTGCCGGCGGACGGTGCATTCTATCTTTACGCCGATGTGTCGAAGTTCACGAAAGACAGCTTCGCATTCGCCAAGCAGATGCTCGAACAGGCTCACGTGGCGGTGACGCCAGGCGCCGATTTCGATCCGTTTCATGGTCAGTCCTTCATCCGCTTTTCTTATGCGCGCTCGAGCGCGGAGATGCAGGACGCCGTGGCGCGCATCTGCAAATGGCTGGCCTGACATGGATGCTCAATCTCCGCTTGCCGGCGTGCTGTGGCCCCCCAACGGCAAACCGGTCTCTGTCTTACTGCGCGCGGCCATTCTGGCGGTTGCCGGAGCCGTGCTTCTGACCGTTTCGGCCAAGGTGAATTTGCAGCTGCCATTCGTGCCGATGACGCTGCAGACGCTGGTGGTGCTGATGATCGGCGCCGCCTATGGCTGGCGGCTAGGGACGGCAACGGTCGCCCTGTATCTCCTTCTCGGTGCTTGCGGATTGCCTGTTTTTGCCGGGCCGACGGGGGGCCTGAAGGTGCTTCTCGGCGCTACGGCCGGTTTCCTGTTCGGCTTTGTCGTCGCGGCTTTCATCACTGGCTGGCTGGCCGAACGCGGCTGGGATCGCTCGGTGGGCTGGCTGTTCCTCGGCATGGGATTCGGCCATTTCATCATCCTTTCAATGGGATGGGCGTGGCTCTCCTTCGGAGTAGGCCTCGGCGTCGGCAAGGCACTCATCGTCGGCGTGACACCGTTTCTGGCCGGCGCGCTGCTCAAAAACGCGATCGGCGCGCTACTGATCCCGCTCGCTTATGGCGCGGGGTGATGTGCCGGGCGGCTTTTACGTTTGTTCATGAGTCCGAAAGTTAGCTCTCGCCGCCGCCAAAGGCACGGGACCACCAGCCGGCTTTGCGCGGTGCTGCGGGAGCATCGGGCGTCGGAGCAGGGGATGCAACGGGCGCTGCGATCGGCGCTGGTGGCTCGACGGCAGCCACCGGCGCAGCGGTTTCCGGTTCTACGGGTGCAGGGGGCGCGCTTGCGAAGCTCACCTTCTCGCGCACCGTGGAGCGGCGGCGCGCGGGCCTGTCGTCGTCCTGTGCGGAGGCCGCAGGGACTGCGACCGGCTCAGGCGCCTTCGCAACAGGTGCTTTCGCAGCAGGCTCGGGCGCAGCGGCAACCGGCGCTGGCGCCGGCTCGGCTGGTGTGAACACCGGCACGGAGTCATGGTCGCGCCTGGGCGCTTCGATCGGCTGGGCTTCGACGCGCGGCTGCTCGCCATGGCCATCGTTGGCGCCTTCGAGATCAGCCACGGCTTCGCTGGCTTCGGACTCCGAGGGGCCGGCGAGTTCATCAGCGATCGAGCCGGCGAGGCCTTCCTCGTTGCCTTCGCGCTCACCACCACGCCGGCGGCGGCCACCACGACGGCCGCGGCGGCGCGGACGGCGCTCGCCATCGGCTCCATCTTCGCCGCGGGCCTCGCGGGGCTGGTCATCGGTCTCGTCATCGTCGCCGTCGGCATGGTCAGCGGCAGTTTCACCCACCTTCTCACCAACGGTCTCGATCGCGCCGTCGGTCATCACATGGGTATCGCTGACCTGAACGTCGTTGCCTTCACCGGCTTCGCCACCTTCGCGGGCTTCACCCGAACGGCCGCGACGGCGGCGGCGACGGCGGCGCTTGCGATCGCCGGCTTCGCCATCGGTGGCGGCTTCGGAGGCGCCATCGTCATCGCCGAGACCTTCGGTTTCCTCGGTCTCGACTTCAGCTTCCGTCTCGAACAGTTCTTCGTCGTCGAACGGCTCTTCTTCGGGCGGCGGCGGCAGATTGGCGAGCTGGGTGGCCAGCAGCGATTTGGCGGCTTCCAGCGTGTGCACCTGTTCGCCGCGATCGATCACATAGGACTGCTGCCCGGTGACATGCGCATCGGCGAGCACTGCCAGCGTGACCTGGAAGCTGTCTTCGAGGTCACGCAGATGAGCACGCTTGTGGTTCAGCACGTAGAGCGCGACGTCGCTGCGGGTACGCACCACCAGATTATGGGTGGCGCCCTTCATCAGAATTTCTTCGACTCCGCGGAGCAACTGAAGCGCGACCGAAGACACCGAACGGACATGACCGGAACCGCCGCAATGCGGACAGACCTCGGTCGAGCTTTCCAGCACGCTGGCGCGGATGCGCTGGCGGGACATTTCGAGCAGGCCGAAATGCGAGATACGGCCGACCTGGATGCGGGCACGATCCTGCCGCAGGCAGTCGCTCATCTTGCGTTCGACGGCGCGGTTGTTGCGCTTCTCGTCCATGTCGATGAAGTCGATCACGATCAGGCCGGCGAGATCGCGCAGCCGGAGCTGACGCGCGACTTCCTCGGCGGCTTCGAGATTGGTCTTCAGCGCGGTGTCCTCGATGTGATGCTCGCGAGTCGACCGACCCGAGTTCACGTCGATGGAGACGAGGGCTTCAGTCTGGTTGATGACGATGTAGCCGCCCGACCGCAACTGTACGGTCGGCGAGAACATGGCGTCGAGCTGGCTTTCCACGCCCATGCGGGAGAACAGCGGCTGGCCGTCGCGATACTGCTTCACCGCGCGCACGTTGCTCGGCATCAGCATCTTCATGAAGTCGCGGGCTTCGGTAAATCCGGCTTCACCGGCCACCAGAACCTCGTCGATTTCCTTGTTATAGAGATCGCGCAGCGTCATGTTCTGGCGCCGCGCCATCGCAAACAGCGTCCGCGCGAAGGATTGGCTATTGGCATTTGGCGGAATATCCGGCACCGGCCCATCGAGCGGATAAAGATATTCGAAATCGCGCTTGATCTCCGGCTTGGTGCGCGAGGCACCGGCGGTGCGCAGGATGATCCCCATGCCTTCCGGCACGTCGAGATCGGAGACGACTTCCTTGAGCCGCGAGCGGTCCTGCGCCGAGGTGATCTTGTGTTGCCGCGCTCTTCCTTGACGACCTGCACCAGCATCACCTGGCGACGCTTGATGACTTCCTGGATCTTGTACTGGCGGCGCGGACGGAAGGCACGTTCCGGCACTTCCTCGAGCACGTCGTCGCCGCCGACGGATTCGACCTGATCCTCTTCGGATTCTTCCTCGTCGTCTTCGTCTTCTTCTTCGTCGTCTTCTGCGTCGGACTCGTCCTCGGTCGCATGTGCGTGATGGACGTGCTCGTCATCGGCGTGACCGTGATCTGTCGCGGCCTCTTCGGCATGCGCCTCGAACGGTTGCTGTTCGCCGGTGGCAATGACGACGGGGTCAGCCGTCTCACCCGGCGCAGCGACAAGCGCGTGCGTGTCGGCAGCCGGCTCGGCCATCGCCGGCTGTTCGGTGTGCGATTCGTGGTCGGCCGTGTCCGCCGCAGCGCTGGCGAAGCCGTCGTCAGGGGCATCGAAGCGGGCGGGCACGAAACCCTCGAATTCCTCGTGCGGCTGTTCGGCCATGGAGGGATCGATCTTGGACGGATCGATCGCGGCGCCTTCCAGCACGTCGCTACGCACCTTTTCGCCGCGGTCGCGCCGGCGCGAATTGCGATGACGCGAGCGGCGGCGATTTGAACGCTTCTCGGTTTCTTCCTCGGCCTCGCGATGCGCGGCTTCGTCGGCCTCGATCAAGGCCTGACGGTCGGCCGTCGGGATCTGATAGTAGTCCGGGTGGATTTCGCTGAACGCGAGAAAACCGTGGCGGTTGCCGCCATATTCGATGAACGCCGCCTGCAGCGACGGCTCAACGCGCGTGACCTTGGCAAGGTAGATGTTGCCGCGCAGCTGCTTGCGTTGCGCCGTCTCGAAATCAAATTCTTCGACGCGATTGCCGCGGACGACGACGACCCGGGTCTCCTCGGGATGCGTCGCATCGATCAACATTTTGTTTGGCATGGAGTGACTCATGACGGTGGAGCGCACGCGCGGCGGCAAGCGCGACTTGCGCGGCCGGGTGACGCGAGGGTCCACCTGATTCTGGGGTGAGGGGAAGGCCGAAACGCTCACCGTCGCGCCGTGATGATTGTGAGATTGCCGAATGCGAGCGCCGCGTGGAAAACCGCACGAAGCAATGGCTTCGCATCGGTGTCCCCAAGCGGGTCTTGGTCGGCATCACAGTCTGGCGCATCAAGCGTCGGCCCGTCTAAACTTTCGGGCGGCAAAGGCACCGCCTGTGCTGACGTCCGTCACCACGCGAATGCGGGCGCCGGTTGTCGCTAACTCGGCCAAAAGGAAGAGTGGCCGGAGTTTTCGGTCATGTCGTGTCGGAAACCGCCCCGTAAACGAGAACGAACAGGGGCTGGACACCACTCGGGCCAGGACCGCCACTCCGAAAACCGCGCCCGGCGCTGGTTCAAGAGGGACGATCAAAAACGCTCAGGTCTCCGATACGATCATGAGATCCGATCGGGGAGATGAACGCTGCACCGGGAGGTTGAACGCGACACAACCGGGAGTTAATCCGTCAGCGGTTCGTACATACGTCGAATGAACCTCGCTGGCAAGCGAAGCGTCACACCGCGGCAACACTCCGTGGAATTCGCGAGACCGGCTTAAAGATGACGTTAACCGTGCAATTCTAATGGACTACTGATGGGCTGCTCTGGAGGCACGAGATTCGCTTGACCCGACGCGCAAACCACATCGTTTTGCTGGGAATGGCGCTCGCGAGCGCGGCGCTGGCGGTTGGCTGGTGTTCGGATACCCGTGCCGCGTCGGAGCCTGGTCCAGAGGTTGCAACTCAGCAGCCAGGCACGGACAAACCCGTCGATGCCTCGCTGCCCATCGCGTCCGATGTCCGCATTGCCGGGGACGACAAACAGACCCGCTTCATTCTCGATCTCGACCGCAAGGTGTCGCTTCGCGCCTTCACGCTGGCAGATCCGTATCGCGTCGTCATCGACCTGCCGCAGGTGGCATTTCATCTCGATCCCGGGGCAGGAACGGTGACCCGTGGGCTGATCAAGGCGTTCCGCTACGGCATGGTAATGCCCGGAGGCTCCCGAGTGGTGATCGATCTGGCAAAGCCGGTGAAGATCAGGAGTGCGACAGCGCTCGATCCAGCCAATGGCCAGCCGGCCCGCATGGTGATCGAACTCGAAGCCGTGGATCGCACCACGTTCGTGCAGGGGCTTGCCGTCGAGAACCGCCCGGAATTGCGCCCGGCCATTGCCGGCAGCGCATCGCCGTCGCCGGTGGTCGCAACGGTGGTGTCGAATGCGGCTGCGGCTGTCGAGACCGACAACCGGCCGGTGGTGGTGCTCGACCCCGGCCATGGCGGCATGGACAATGGCACCCAGGCCGATGGCGAAAGCGAGAAAAGCATCGTGCTGGCTTTTGGCCTCGCTCTGCGCGACCGGCTGGAGAAGCTCGGCAAATTTCGTGTCGTCATGACGCGCTCGGACGACACCTTCATCGCTCTCGACGAGCGTGTTAAATTGGCCCGCGGCCATAGTGCAGCGCTGTTCGTGTCGATCCATGCCGACGCGTTGCCGCGCGGTGAGGGGGATGCCCAGGGGGCGACCGTCTATACGCTATCGGACAAGGCGTCCGACGCGGAAGCGCAGCGTCTGGCGGACCTCGAAAACAAGGCGGATGCCATCGCCGGCGTGAACCTCACCGAAGAGCCGACCGAGGTGGCGGATATCCTGATCGATCTCGCGCAGCGCGAGACCCGGACCTTTTCGGGACGATTTGCCCGTCTTGTTGCGAAAGAGATGAAAGTCACCACCCGGATGCACAAGCGGACGTGCCATCCGTGCTGATCGAACTCGGCTACGTCTCCAACAAAGACGACCTGCAGTCGCTGATGTCGGAGAACTGGCGCTCCAAAACGGTCGGTGCGGTCGCCAAGTCGATCGACGGCTATTTTTCCAAGCACCTGGTGTCCGCTGGCGCAGCGAACTGATCGATCGGCGGAATGTCAGGGCTTTCAACGTCGGAGCCCTAGTTTGGCCACAGCGCACATTCTATAAAATCAGTTACAGGACTGGAGAATCGGCTGCCTCGTGCGGTGGCTGTGGGCGTCTCTAGTCGTTTGATTTTGACTGACTTTCGCCCCCGGCGGCTGCCATTTGTGCTATATGGCCGCACAGCGACTGAAACGGATCGTCTCAACATGCGTCTGCTCGTGCGGTTTTTCGGGTTCTTGTTCGCCGCAGGAACCGTCGTGTTCCTGGTTGGCGTCGCCGCCGCCGCGGGCTTGATCTGGCATTTCTCGAAGGATCTGCCTGACTATTCGCAACTGCAGGACTATGAGCCGCCGGTGATGACCCGCGTGCATGCGGCCGATGGCCAGTTGCTCGGCGAATACGCCAAGGAACGTCGGCTTTATCTGCCGATCCAGGCAATCCCGAAGCTGGTGGTGAACGCGTTCCTCGCGGCCGAAGACAAGAATTTCTACGAGCATGGCGGCCTCGATTACACCGGCATGGCGCGAGCCGGCCTGCTGTATCTGCAAAATCTCGGGTCCAACCGTCGTCCGCAGGGCGCGTCCACGATCACCCAGCAGGTCGCCAAGAACTTCCTGTTGACCAACGAGGTCTCGTTCGATCGCAAGATCAAGGAAGCGCTGCTGGCGATGCGCATCGAGCGGACCTATTCGAAGGACAAGATCCTCGAACTGTATCTCAACGAAATCTATCTCGGCCTTGGCGCCTACGGCATCGCCGCCGCGTCGCTGGTTTATTTCGACAAGTCGGTGAATGAGCTGACGGTGTCGGAAGCCGCTTATCTCGCGGCGCTGCCGAAAGCGCCGTCGACGCTGCATCCCGTGAAGAATCGCGACCGCGCCATCGAGCGACGCAACTACGTCATCGACCGCCTGGTCGAGAATGGCTGGGTCAAGCAGGCCGATGCCGACAAGGCCCGCAAGGAGACGCTGAGCGTGACCGGCCGCGGCAGCCACGCGCACATCTTCGCCGGCGAATACTTTGCCGAGGAAGTCCGCCGCGACATTCTGGAGCGGTATGGCGAAAAGAAACTGTATGAAGGCGGCCTGTCGGTCCGCACCACGCTCGATCCCAAGCTGCAGGTGATGGCGCGCAAGACCATGACAAATGGCCTGATCAATTTCGACGAGGTACGCGGCTGGCGCGGCGCCACCAACAAGATCGACATTTCCGGCGATTGGGGCGTCAAGCTCGCGGAAGTGAAGTCGCTTTCGGACATCGCGCCGTGGAAGATGGCGGTGGTGCTCGACGTCTCCGATCAATCGGCGCGGATCGGCTTCCAGCCAGGTCGCGAATTGGGCGGCGCCGTGTCGAAGGATCGCCAGACCGGCCTCGTCGCTCTGGATGGCGTGCGCTGGGCGAAGGCCGCCGCCGGCCCGACCCGCGGCAAGACGCCGACCGCCGTGTCGCAGGTGCTGAGCGCCGGCGACGTGATCTATGTCGATCCGCTGACAGACGGTTCGGTAGTCGAAGGTCAGTTCCGGCTGCGGCAGTATCCGGAAGTGTCCGGCGCCATGGTGGCGATGGATCCCAACACCGGCCGCGTGCTGGCGATGGTCGGCGGATTCTCGTTCGATCAGAGCCATTTCAACCGCGCCACCCAGGCCTATCGCCAGCCCGGCTCGTCGTTCAAGCCGCTGGTCTATTCGGCGGCAATGGACAACGGCTACACGCCGTCCACCGTGGTGGTGGACGCGCCGATCGAAATCGATCAGGGCACCGGCGGCAATGTTTGGCGTCCGGACAACTATTCGACCGGCAAATATTATGGCCCAGTGACGTTGCGAAACGCGCTGCAGCGCTCGCTGAACACGGTGACGGTGCGTCTGGCGCAGGATGTCGGCATGCCGCTGATCGGCGAATACGCCAAGCGCTTCGGCGTCTATGACGAATTGCCGAACTATCTATCCTACGCGCTCGGTGCCGGCGAAACCACGGTGATGCGCATGGTGACGGCGTATTCGATGTTCGCCAATGGTGGTCGCCGCGTGAAATCCACCCTGATCGATCGCATTCAGGATCGCTACGGCCACACGATGTTCAAGCACGATCAGCGCGAATGCCGTGGCTGCGATGCGCCGGAGGGCTGGAAGAACCAGCCCGAGCCGCAACTCGTCGATCGCCGCGAGCAGGTGATGGATCCGATGACCGCCTACCAGATCACGTCGATGATGGAAGGCGTCGTGCAGGGCGGCACCGCCACCGTTCTGCGTGAGGTCGGCAAGCCGATCGCGGGCAAGACCGGCACCACCAATGATGAGAAGGACGCCTGGTTCGTCGGCTTCTCGCCGGACGTGGTGGTGGGCATTTATGTCGGCTACGACAAGCCACGCAATCTCGGCGCCAAGGCGACCGGCGGCGCGCTTGCCGCGCCGATCGCCAAGGACTTCATGAAGCTGGCATTGGCCGACAAGCAGGCGGTGCCGTTCAAGGTCCCGGCCGGAATCAAGCTGATCCGCGTCGACGCCAAGACCGGCATGCGCGCCGGCCCGGGCGAGGGTGGCCGCACCATCCTGGAAGCGTTCAAGCCGGGTACGGCGCCGCCGGATAATTACTCTGTCATCGGCGTCGCCGATGCCGACGGGCGCTCGCAGCAGATCGCCCCCGATACCGACCGCATGTTCATGCGTCCGGGAACGGGTGGGCTGTATTGATGGCCAGTTGAACAGGTGCACGCCGCGCATTGCGCTTTGCGGCGTGCCTCGCTAAATCCCCATTTCGAATCCCATGCGGCCGCGGCCGCGAGCTGGACATTTCATGCGCGCTGAAATCGAACGCCTTGTAGAAGAGATCAAGCAGTCAGTCGGGCTGCTGAGGAGGCATCTTTGACGTCGATGCATCCACGGCACGACTTGCAGAGCTGAACGCTCTCGCCGAAGACCCCAATCTCTGGAACGACCCCCAGAAGGCCCAAAGGCTGATGCAGGAGCGCACCTCGCTCGAGGATTCGCTGCAGGGCATCGGCAAGGTCACGCGTGAGCTCGACGACAATATCGAGATGATCGAACTCGGCGAGGCCGAGGGCGATGCGGGCGTGGTGACGGAAGCCGAAGCCGCGCTGAAAGCGCTGAAGAAGGAAGTCTCGCGCCGCGAGCTGGAAGCACTGCTGTCCGGCGAGGCCGATCGCTTCGACACCTATCTCGAAGTCCATGCCGGCGCCGGCGGCACCGAGAGCCAGGACTGGGCCTCGATGCTGTTGCGCATGTAGCGAAGAAGCCGGCATCAAGTCGGCGACGATTCAGATCTCCGGCCATAACGCCTATGGCTGGCTGAAAACCGAAGGTGGCGTGCATCGTCTGGTGCGGAGTTCGCCTTACGATTCCAATGCGCGCCGCCACACCTCGTTCTCGAGTGTCGCGATCTTTCCGGTGGTCGATGACTCGATCAAGATCGACATCAACGAATCCGACGTCCGCGTCGATACGATGCGCTCGGGCGGCGCCGGCGGTCAGCACGTCAACAAGACCGAGTCGGCGGTGCGTCTGACGCATATCCCGTCGGGCGTCGCGGTGGTCTGTCAGGCCGGTCGTTCGCAGCACAAGAACAAGGCCCAGGCTTGGGACATGTTGCGCGCGCGGCTGTACGAAATCGAATTGAAGAAGCGCGAAGAGAAGGCGGCCGCCGATCAGGCCGCCAAGACCGATATCGGCTGGGGGCATCAGATCCGCTCCTACGTGCTGCAGCCCTATCAGATGGTGAAAGACCTGCGCACCGGCGTGCAGACCTCGGATACGTCAGGGGTGCTCGACGGCGATCTCGACGAGTTCATGGCCGCAACCCTGGCCCAACGCGCCTTCGGCACCACCCCGGGCGCCATCGACGACGTCGATTGAGTCCCATGCCCCATGTCGCCTTCATCGGTTTGGGACGTATGGGGCATGGCATGGCCGGCCGCTATCTCGATGGCGGCTTCAGCGTGGCGGTCTGGAATCGTACGCAGACCAAGGCTGACGATCTGATCGCGCGGGGCGCACGATGGGCGACGTCGCCCGCCGATGCGGCCGAGGGCGCCGATGCGATCGTGACGATGGTCGCCGATGACGAGGCGTCCCGGTCGGTCTGGCTCGGAGGCGATGGCATCGCGCAGACCGCGAGGCCCGGCGCGATCGCGATCGAATGCTCGACGGTGTCCTATCAGCATGCGCTCTCGCTCGGCGAGGCCCTGAAATCAACTGGCCTGATCTATCTTGATTGTCCGGTGACAGGGCTTCCCGCTGCCGCCGCGAGCGGACAACTGGCACTGCTGGTCGGCGCAACCGCTGACGACCTGGAAACCGCGAGGCCATATTTGGAGCCGATTGGCGCGACGATCCGGCATTTCGGCGCGGTCGGGGCAGGGACCGTCTACAAGCTCATCAACAATCTGATGGGGGCGATCCATATCGCCGGCCTTGCTGAAGCACTCGCGGTCGCCGAACAGGCCGGCCTCGATATGCCGCTGGTGCTCGATGCCATTGCCAATGGCGTGGCCGCCAGTCCGCAAGTGCTCCGGCATGCCCCGCGCATGGTGGCACGCAATTTCGCCGACGCTTCCTTTACGGCGGCGCTGCGCCACAAGGATGCCGTCTATGCGGTCCGCCTGGCCGAGCAATTGCTGCAGGCTAAACCGCTGATCGGCAGCGCCGCCGTTGCCGCCTATGACAAGGCGAAGACAGTTGCGCCAGATGACGACGAAGCGCGGATGATCGAAATCGTCTCGCGGCCGCGGGACCACTAGTCTCGCCGGATCGCGTCTGCGGCGTCGTGAAACAGCGATGCAACCGCCGTCGTCCTATCCTTTTCTTGCTCTCCCGATATCATCCGTCGGCCGGAACGCGACGACCGGTTCCGGCTTGTTCCGGCGCCCTCGTCGCGGTGGCATCAAACAGAAGGGTGTGGGCATGAGGAAGATTTTTTCAGTTCTCGACCCCGGCGCGCAGGGTCCGGCGGGACCGCAGGGCGCGCAAGGCGTTCAGGGTGTTCCCGGCGCCCAGGGGCAGACCGGCGCTCAGGGGCCGCAGGGGCCGCAGGGCGTGCCGGGTCCCAAGGGTGAGAAGGGTGACAAGGGCGAGCCGGCGCCGGCGAGTTTCCGCGCGGTACAGGCTGACGGCGCGGTCGGTTGCGAGGCGAGTGAGACGCTGGTCTCCGTCCTGTGCCCGAGCGGTGGCGCGCCGGACGGCGTTAAGTGCGCGACCACGCCGACGGTCGGTCTCTGTCTGAAGAAGTAACGCACAAGACGCCGACGGGGCGACGCCATTTGCGCGTCGTCCCCGCTGCCGGGCGGGGCTCGTTTTCGGCTTAACCCTTGCCGTCGCCGCGCCTGCCGAAAGAGGGCGGCGCCGATATGACCAGGTAGTATTCGCAAGCGCGCGACGCGCGGTTTTCGAACCAGTGCTCGACATCGACTTCGAAGTAGAGCGAGTCGCCTTCTTCCAGAACGGTTTCCGTATCCTTGGTCCGCACGGTGACTTTGCCTTGTGTGGCCAGAACGTGCTTGGAGGTGCCGGCAGGGTAGGCGGGCAGACTGCCGGTCGATGTCTTCGGCGGCAGCCGATGCAGCACGACTTCCACCGCCATGCCGGCCATGACCGGCGAGAGCAGGAAACGTTCGAAGCCGGTTTTGGCATCCCGAAAGATCTGACGCTGATCCTTGCGCACGACTGCGAAGGCGCGCCGCGGCGCATCGTCGTCGCCCATCAACGCCGAGAATGAGGTGCCAAGCGCCAGCGCAATCCGGCGCGCCACGCCGATAGTCGGGCTCTTCTCGCCGCGCTCGACTTTGGACAGCATCGCGCGGCTGACGCCGGACTGTTTCGACAACTGCTCGAGTGTGAGGTCAGCCTGTTCCCGCAGCACGCGGACCCGATCGCCGAATGCGCGACTGACGGGGTCTTCTCTGACGACCTTCCGTGCCGCAGCCTTCGCCATC
>JAPLPC010000009.1 GCA_026400425.1 Hyphomicrobiales bacterium
CCCCTCATCCGTCTTCGCTTCGCGAAGCCACCTTCTCCCACAAGGGGAGAAGGGACGACGGAGTTCTTGAATCCAATCACACAACAAAACCACAGGGAGAAACCACATGACGCTCTTCGACATGACCGGCAAAGTCGCCGTCATCACCGGCTCCACCCGCGGCATCGGCCGTGCCATTGCCGAGCGGATGGCGGAGCATGGCGCCAAGGTGGTGATATCGTCGCGCAAGCAGGATGTCTGCGACGAGGTGGCCAAAGAGGTGAACGAGACATTCGGCAAGGGCACGGCGGTGGCGATCGCCGCCAACATCTCCAGCAAGGAAAATCTGCAGAACCTCGTCGACGAGAGCAAGAAGGCGTTCGGCAAGATCGACGTGCTGGTCTGCAACGCCGCGTCGAATCCGTATTACGGGCCATTGGCCGGCATCTCCGACGACCAGTTCAACAAGATCCTGTCCAACAACATCGTCGCCAACAACTGGCTGATCTCGATGGTGGTGCCGGAGATGATCGCGCGCAAGGATGGCTCGGTGATCATCGTCTCATCGATCGGCGGGCTAAAGGGCTCCACCACCATCGGCGCCTATTGCGTCTCGAAGGCCGCCGACATGCAGCTGGCGCGCAATCTCGCCTGCGAATACGGCCCGCACAATATCCGCGTGAACTGCATCGCGCCCGGCCTGATCAAGACCGATTTCGCCAAGGCGCTGTGGGACGATCCGGACACGCTGAAGCGCTCCACTGCGCGCTCGCCGCTGCTGCGCATCGGCATCCCCGACGAAATCGCCGGCGCCGCCGTGTTCATGGGATCGGCCGCGGGGAATTTCATGACCGGACAGACGGTGGTGATCGACGGCGGCGCGACGATTAGTTGAGCTAGCTGTCATTCCGGGGCGCGCTCTTGCGCGAACCCGGAATCTCAGAGTGCTTGGCTATGCGGAGACGCCATCCCGAGGTCCCGGGTTCGCGCAAGGGCGCGCCCCGGGACGACGGAGAGTGGGGCTACTCCACCGCCGCATAGACCAGACTCCGGATCAGCGTCCGGAAATACTCCCGCTGTCCCGGGCCCTGCGACATGAACACGGTGAACAGCTCCTCTTTCGGATCGATCCAGAAGAAGGTGCCGGCGACGCCGCTCCAGAAGAACTGACCGGTGGAGCCTGCATAGGGGGCCAGCCCATCGTCGGTGCGGACGGCAAAGCCGAGGCCGAAGCCGTGGCCGGGTGGCACCAGATGGGTTTCCAGCTTGACGTCGGGCGTCAGATGGTTCGACGCCATGAAATGCAGCGTGCGGCTGCCGATCACGCGGGTGCCGTCGAGCGTGCCGCCATTAAGCAGCATCTGGCAGAACCGCGCATAGTCCATCGTCGTCGAGACGAGACCGCCACCGCCGGATTGCATCTTCGGAATGTCCAGCGGATCGAACAGCGCCACCTTCTCGCCGGTCCAGGGATCGGTGGGGAAGGGATGCGCGATGCGGCTCTTGTTTTCGGCTGCGGTGTGGAAGCCGGTCTCGGCCATCTGCAGCGGCGCGAGGATGTTGTCGGTGAGATAGGCGCCCAGCGATTGGCCCGACACCACCTCGATGACGCGGCCGAGAATGTCGGTGGAGCGGCTGTAGTTCCATGCGGCGCCGGGCTGGCAGATCAGCGGCAGGCCGGCTTCTGGTACAGCCGCTGCACCATGCCGTTGCCGGTGATCTCATAAGAGAGACCGGAGGTATGGCGCAGCAGGTCCTGGATCGTGATCGGCCGCACCGGCAGCGCCAGCTCCAGCGCGCCGTTGCGCTCGATGCCGACTTTGGTGTCGGCGAATGCGGGGATGTATTTGGCGAGCGGGTCCATCAGGAGGATATGCCCATCCTCGACCAGCTGCATGATGCCCAGCGAGACGATCGGCTTGGTCATGGAGAAGATGCGAAACAGGCTGTCGCGCGTCATCGGTGCGGCACCGTCCGGTGCCTGACGACCGAAGGCCTCGAAATAGCCGATCTGGCCGCGGCGGGCGATCAATGCGGTGACGCCGGGCACGGTGCCCTTGTCGATCTCGCGCTTGAAGGCGTCGGAGATCTTTTGAAGACGGTTTGATGACAGGCCCAGGGTCTCCGGGCGCGCCTCGGGGAGGGCGGGGGTGTGGGGCTGAGCGGCGGTTTTGGCGGCAGGTTGGGCGTTCATTGGCGCTCCTTGAGGGCTCCCGATTGATCTTGTCTTTTGCCAGCCTAGATAAGGGGCTTAGCCGGCATGTCTGAGGAGCTTGGCCCATAAGTTCGGGCTTGAATAGGGGCGTTTTCCTTAGTAACCAGCCGCCGGTTTGGTGTGCCACGCATGGGCGTCGGCAAAACAGGTGGATCAATGGCCAAAGCAAAATTTGAACGTAACAAACCGCACTGCAATATCGGCACCATCGGTCACGTCGACCACGGCAAGACGTCCTTGACGGCTGCGATCACCAAGGTGCTCGCCGAGTCGGGCGGTGCGTCGTTCACCGCTTACGACCAGATCGACAAGGCGCCCGAAGAAAAGGCCCGCGGCATCACCATTTCGACCGCCCACGTCGAATACGAAACCGCCAACCGCCACTACGCCCACGTCGATTGCCCCGGCCACGCCGACTATGTGAAGAACATGATCACCGGTGCGGCGCAGATGGACGGCGCGATCCTGGTCGTGTCGGCCGCCGACGGCCCGATGCCGCAGACCCGCGAGCACATCCTGCTCGCCCGCCAGGTCGGCGTGCCCGCGCTGGTCGTGTTCCTGAACAAGTGCGACATGGTCGACGATCCGGAGCTGCTCGAGCTGGTGGAAATGGAAGTCCGCGAGCTGCTGTCGAAGTACGACTTCCCGGGCGACGACATTCCGATCGTCAAGGGTTCGGCTCTCGCAGCTTTGGAAGACTCCAACAAGGCGCTTGGCCACGACGCCATTCTCGAACTGATGAAGGCGGTCGACGCCTACATCCCGCAGCCGGAGCGTGCGACCGATCGCCCGTTCCTGATGCCGATCGAAGACGTATTCTCGATCTCCGG
>JAPLPC010000007.1 GCA_026400425.1 Hyphomicrobiales bacterium
AACGGATAGCTGGCGAGGTTGGCGCGGTAGGTGATCTGGGTGGTCGCCTGCGACGGCAGGAAATCGTTCTGGAAACGCAGCACTTCCGGCGTCGATCCCGCCGGATTGCCCGTCGATGGATCGATCTTGACGCCCTGCAGATAGTAGCCGGCGCCGTTGACGAGATAGCCGTTCTTGTCGAGCGAGAAGTCGCCGCGGCGGGTGTATTTGTTGACACCGTCGAAAATCGGATTGGAGTCGGACACGTTGCCCGGCTTCTGCACGGCGAAGAAACCGTCGCCATTGATGGCCATATAGGTCGCCACCGAGGACGACTGCACCGAGCCGGCGATGGTGTTGGTGCTGCGCGATTGCGCGGTGACGCTGCCGGCCAGCTGCGCGGTGGTCCCGGTATCGGGAATCAGATCGAGGAAGCTGGTGTCGATCCGCTTGAAGGCGGTGGTCTGCGAGTTGGCGATGTTGCCGGAGATGTTTTCCAGCGCGTAGGAATTCGCCCGCAGGCCCGCGACGGACGTGGTGAGCGCGCCGAAGATACCCATTACATCGTCTCCAACTTCCGGGCGGCCGGCCGGGTGATGCCAAGAATGATGGCCGCAGTCGGAAGCGATGTCGCAAGGCCCGTGCCAAGCCGAATAATCGAGACGAATCAGAGCACTAACTAAAATGCCCCGGTCCAGGGACCGGGGCACAATTGCCTAGCGCGGAAATATTTGCCGGATCGGACCGGCGTTTTCGGTCGTCAGGTCGCCGACGGCGTCGCCGGCTTGAACACCATGGCGAAGCCGTTCATGCAGTGGCGCAGCCCGGTCGGCTTCGGTCCGTCGTCGAACACATGGCCGAGATGTCCACCGCAGCGGCGGCAGTGAATTTCGGTGCGCACCATGCCGTAGCTTGAATCCTTGCGCTCGCCGACCGCATTATCGAGCGGCTTCCAGAAGCTGGGCCAGCCGGTGCCGCTCTCGAATTTGGTGTCCGAGGAGAACAGCGCGTTGTCGCAACCGGCGCAGGCGAAGATGCCCTTGCGCTTCTCCTTGTTGAGCGGGCTGGAATAAGGCCGTTCGGTGCCTTCCTTGCGCAGGATCTCGTATTGCTGCGGGGTCAGCTGCTTGCGCCATTCCTCGTCGGTCTTCATGACCTCGAACTTCTCGTCCGAGGCGGCGCGGGCCGGCGATCCGGTCAGCCATTTCAGCGACAGGAACCCGGCGATGCCGGTGGCGGTGGACAGAAGCAGGCGGCGATCGATCATGATGGGTCTCCCTCGGTCGGGATGCGGATCCCGTTCATCAGAGTTACGAACCGAACCGCCCGAGGTTACATCGCAGGCGACAAAAGTCGCTCACGAAACCGCGAGCATCTCCTGGACGATCGGTCAGCCGGTGCCGGCACGGGCATTGGCAGCGGCAATTCGGGCCTCGCGCCTGCGTTCCCGCTCCACGGCCCGCTCACGATATCGCGCCAGCGTGCACTGCAGCGCCGATGCCTGTCGATGCCAGACCCCGACTCCATACCCGACCACGCGACCGACCCGGCCGCCCGCCCAGACCAGCTCGAACGGCGCGAACAGTTTGCTGCGGTCATCCCGCTGGATCATGCCGCGGGCGATCAAGACACCAGCCATCGCCGTGGTGTTCAGTCCCTGATAGCCGAAGCCGCTGGCGACCCACAGCCCCGGCCGGATCTGCCCGATCTGCGGCATGCCATGGACGGTCTGCCCCACGGCGCCGCCGAAGGTCTCGGTGACGTCCAGCTTGCCGAGTTGCGGAAACACCGTCCGGATCCGGCTGGTGATATTGCGGGCAAAGCGCGCGGGCTGGGTGGCCCAGGTGGTTTCCGGGCTCGACCACATCAGGCGATCGCCCTCGACGATGCGGAAATGATCGACGCCGTCGCTGTCGCTCACCGAGCCCTGAAAGGCGATCGCCTCCAGTCGTTCGCCGAGGGGTTCGGTGATGCCGCCATAGCGCCACACCGGCAGCAGCGTGTCGGACAACCGCTGCGCAGGCGAGCCGAGATGCACGTTGCCGGCCAGCACCACATGCTGCGCGCGCAGTTTCGCCGCAGGCGTCACCACGCGTTTCATGATGCCGGCGGCATCCAGGCTCAGCGCCGGCGTATCCTCGAAAATGCGAACGCCGGCCTGTTTGGCCAGCGCGGCGAGACCCATCAGATAGTTGCGGCCATCGATCTGGAACGCTTTGGGATAATGCACGCCGTGGAAATAGCGCCGCGTCTTCAGCGCGTCGCGCACGCGTTCGATCTGCCAGCCTTCGGCCTCGGTGTCGAAATCCTCGTTGAGCATCTGCAGCCGGGCAATCAGCCGCTCGCCGACATCCACATTGGAAACCTCGAGCGCGCCGTCGCTGAGGGCGAGATCCGCAATCCCGTCGCCGGTTGCCCGCTCACGGACCGCCTCCGCGCCCTGCTGCGACAGTGCCCACATCTCGCGGGCATCCTCCAGCCCGACCCGCGCGATCAGATCGGCCAGCGGTAGCCCGTAGCCCGGCATGACCGTCCCCAACTGGTTGCCTGAGGCATTCCAACCGACATGGCGACCTTCCAGCACCACCACGCTGGCACCCAGCCTGGCGGCTTCCAGCGCCACCGAGAGCCCAGCCAGCCCTGCCCCGATCACGCAGACATCGGCGTCGAGCGGATATGCCAGCCGCACCCGATCCGCGTCCGGCACGTCGGGTCCAAATGTCACGCTTGCGGAAGCTGCGGTCATGCCGTTTCCTACGGACAAGTGCCGCACTTGTCACCTTGTCCTCATGCCGTGCGTCCACTAATCCGCAATTCATCGCTGCCCAACGAATCGAGATCCGCATGCGCCGATTGATGCTGTTCCGTCACGCCAAGACCGAAACGGACGCGCCGAGCGGCAAGGATTTCGATCGTCGCCTCGACGACCGCGGCCGCGAGGACGCCGCTGCGATGGGCGCCTGGCTGAACCGCCACCCGCCGCATCCGGACATGGTCTGTGTATCGACCGCCATGCGCACGCGGCAGACCTGGGACCTGGTCGCCGCCGAAATGCCGACCAGCAAGCCGATCGCCGAGCATGTGGACGAACTGTACGGTGCCGGCCTCGAGGAACTGGTGGCGGTGATCCGTGATGCAGCGGTGCAGGATCCGCGCCGGCTGATGTTGATCGGCCATAATCCCAGCCTGCATGAAATGGCGCTCGGCCTGATCAAGGACGGCAGCGGTGGCGGCGATGCTGCCGCGCGCCGGGTTTTGTCGGAAAACCTGCCCACCGGCAGCATCGCCATCATCGACTTCGCGGTCGACAGCTGGAACGACGTCGCCTTCCGCTCTGGCACGCTGGTGACCTTCATGAGCCCGAAACTGCTGAAAGAGACAGGTCGATAAGTCGCCTGCACACGGCTCGGATCATGCTACACTGCATCAGACGATGGAGGTGCGCATGTACAAATCCATTCTGGTCCCGCTCGATCTCGCCGAGATCGACCTCGCAAAGCCCGCGATCGCCCAGGCCGGGGAGTTCTCCCGGACCTACGGCGCAAAAGTGCGGCTGCTCAACGTGATGGCGATGACGCCGGTGATGCTGGCCGAATATGTGCCGGCGGATTTCGACACCCAGCAGCGCGACAGTTCGGAACAGGCGCTCGAAGCGGTCGCCCGCGATTGCGGCATCGACGCGGCGCATGTCTCGGGCGTGGTGCGCCAGGGCGGCATCTATCACGAGATACTCGAAGAGGCGGCGGCGATCCGTGCCGACCTGATCGTGATGACCTCGCACCGCCCGGCCATGCGCACCTATTTCCTCGGCTCCAATGCCGGCCACGTGGTGCGCTACGCGAAATGCTCGGTGCTCGTGGTGCGGTGAGCGCCATGCGGCCAGCCCAACGTCACGTCACATGCGCGTGCTCAACGAAGACGCCTCAGGACAGCAGATCCCGCGGCACATTGTCAAACGTGTAGCTGCGCGGACGGTTGCGATAGAGCAGGTCCCAGCCCTGCCAGCCGAACAAAGCGCCGAGCAGAACCAGAAAACCCACGCCGGCGAACTCGCCGACGACGAGCGCGCGGATCAAAAGACCGGCCATCGCCAGACCGACCAGCACCAATGCTGCGAGTGCCATATTGAAGGTCCACGGCCGCAGCCCGGCTTCCAGCGATACGGCGCCACCCGCTTCCTCCAACCGCTGATGCAGCGCGACCATGAAATTGAGATACCCCGATTGCGGCTGCATCAGTGCCGCCGTCTGTTTCGACGTGGAGAAGATCTTGAGCCGATGGCCCTCGCGATGGAGAATCTGCGCGCAGAAGCGACGACGCTGCATCGCCATCGGCCGGAACGATAGACGCACCGACGCGATATCCGCATAGGGCCACACGCCCGACTGCCGGCCCATTCCCCAGGCGAGCCCGTCATCGGTCAGTTCGAACCGATAGGCCGGCCCCACCAGCCCGGCGCGATAGACATAGCTGCGGCCGTCGATGGCTTCGTCCGGCTGCTTCAGGAGTGAACCCAACAACATGATGTCTCCCCGCCGGCATCCGGACGCGGCTTGCGTGGACGCCTCCCCGTCCCTTACAAGCTCCTCATGGCCGAGACGACCATTTTTCCGCGCCGCCTGCTGCTGGCGGGCGCGACGATTTCCGGGGTGATGCTGGCCCTTGCCGTGCATATGCTCGGCCAGCGCTTCGGCCTCGACCTCGGCGGCCTCTGGCGCACCGATCCAGGACGACACGATCCCGCCGGTTTCATGCCGGCAGGCTCGGCCATCGCGTGGTGGTTGATCGCGGCGATGGGGCTGGTCAGCGGCCATGTGACCGCCAGCCTCATGGATAGCGCGGCGTCCGGCCGCATCCCTCGCCGCATGCGGCAGTTTCTGATCGGTATCGGCGTGCTGGTGCTGGCTGGCGCCGGCCAGGCCGCGTCCGCTCCCAATGCGGTGCCGACGGCCTCGGGTGTCTTAGCCGGCCTGATCGCCGTGTTGCTTGGCGGCATCATGGCGTTTTGTGGCGCACATTTCGCGCTCAAAAAAGTCTAAACCGTCGTCGCACGCGCTGCGACGCAATCCCGCCTCTCGTGAGGCTTGTGGACTGCTTCGCGCTTAGCAATAACGTCGGCGTGCTATCTGAATTTAGCTCGCCGCGCGCATGTTGACCTTGCCTCCGGCCAGCGACGTCAACTTCGCATCGGTCTGCTTTTCTTCGTCGAGCGTCTTCTGCAGCACCGCGGCGCTGTCGTTGTGGCCGAGCTGGCGCGCCCAGGCGATCAGGCTGCCATAGCGCACGATCTCGTAATGCTCCGCCGCCTGCGCTGCATTGATCAGCGCGGCATCGAGGACGCGCTTGTCGGCGACCTCGCCGGCGGTTTCATCGGCTTCCGCAATGATGCCGTCGATGGCCGGACAGGTCACGGCCTTGACCTCGGCGCCGTGCATCTTGAACACCTGCTCGAGCCGCTGCACATGAACTTCGGTCTGCTTCAGATGCTCCTCGAAGCCCTGCTTGAGGGCAGGCTCGGTGGCCTTACCGGCCATCTTCGGCAGCGCCTTTAACAGCTGCTTCTCCGCGTAATAGATGTCCTGCAACTGGTGCAAGAACAGATCGTCCATCGTCTTGATGTCCTTGGTAAACAGTCCCATCGTTGTATCCCTGGGGTTGAAATGAAACGCGGACCGGCGGGCCATCGCCCGCGCAGATGCGGATTTATAATCCGCACATTGTATCGTTTAGCCGCGTCTCATTTGGTTGCTGATAGTACCGCTAACGGGTCACTTCGAGACACGTTCCGGCCGACGGACCTGTTCGACCATGGATCATTGGATCTTTCGGCCTATATTGACGTCGATGACCGGGTGATCTGGCAAACGGGCGCTGGCAATCGAGGGCACGTCCGGATCGTGACGGCACGCCGTCGCCGGCATTAACGGCCTCGCTGTCAAGGGCTGCACAAGGCCGCGATTTTGCCGTAAGGAACTGGCCGAGATGAGTGCGAGATGAGTGCGAGATGAGTGAACGTCGCGTATGAGTGAACCGGCCAGACGATACCCCATGCTTTGCTTCCAGCAAAAATCGACGTTCCCCTCGTTCGCGCTCCGCCGGGGGGACGCATGTTTCGATTGCTGACCGCGATCGGGCGCGGCTTCAAGCGGCATGTCGGCTGGAAACGGCTGGGTGTTGTGGCGAGTTTGATCGTCATCGCATTTGCCATCTCGCATCTGGTGACGACGCTGAAAGGACTGGATACCGCCAAGATTCTGGCGGCGATGGCGGCCAAATCAACCTCGGAAATCGTGCTCGCAACGCTGTGCGTGATCGGCGCCTTTTGCACCCTCACTTTCTATGATTTTTTCGCGCTGCGGACGATCGGCAAGAAGCACGTGCCCTATCGCATCGCCGCGCTGTCGAGCTTTACCAGCTACACCATCGGCCATAATCTCGGCGCTACCGTCTTCACCGGCGGCGCGATCCGCTTTCGCATCTATTCCGATTACGGGCTTAATGCGATCGACGTCGCCAAGATCTGCTTCATCTCCGGGCTCACCTTCTGGCTCGGCAACTGTTTCGTGCTCGGCATCGGCATGGTCTGGCATCCGCAGGCGGCGTCCGCCATCGATCTGCTGCCCGACACCATCAACCGGCTGATCGGCCTCGGCTGCCTCGCCGGCATCGCCGGCTATCTGGTCTGGATCAGCACCGGCCAGGAGCGCCGCCAGCTCGGCCAGAACGGCTGGAAGGTCGTGCTGCCGTCGGCGCCGCTGACGCTGCTGCAGATCGCCATCGGTGTCATCGATCTCGGCTTCTGCGCGCTTGCCTTCTATCTGCTGATGCCGGACACCCCATCGATCGATTTCGTCTCGGTGGCGGTGGTGTTCATTCTCGCGACCCTCCTCGGCTTTGCCAGCCACGCGCCCGGCGGTCTCGGCGTCTTCGACGCCGCCATGCTGATCGCGCTTTATCAATTCGAGAAGG
>JAPLPC010000241.1:0-468 GCA_026400425.1 Hyphomicrobiales bacterium
CGGAATTGCTGCGAGAACTTAGGTGGGACGATCCGTTCGGCCTACGGCATGAGCATGTCTTCCCATTGAATTCGCTTGTTCAGTCAAACAAGGTTACGGAAGGCGATATCGAGAAGGCATTTGGCGCCGTCGTTTCCGGTTACATAAGTCTGGTTGGCCCCCCGGGCAGCGGTAAATCTACCCTGCTTCAAGCGGGACTACTTCCCATTCCTAGTGCAATATTTGTCCGATATTTAGCGTTTGTTCCGGACGAAGGCCACGGGCTAGGTCGAGCAGAAGCATTCGATTTTCTTCAGGATCTTATCAGTCAGCTTAAGCGGCAAGGATTGGGCACGAAAATCGTCCCGGCAACCGCGCTGCCCGAGCTCCGCCTCCAACTCGTGGAGCTTCTTCGTCAAGCTGCTGCGCGGTTCGAAGTGGAAGGTGTCAGGACAGTAATTGTTATCGATGGCTTAGATCACATTCCCC
>JAPLPC010000241.1:534-5616 GCA_026400425.1 Hyphomicrobiales bacterium
CGGTGTAATATTTATGTTGGGGACGCAGCGTCTCGAACTTGATGAACTTCCACCCGCTGTTCGTGATCAGGCCAAAGAGGAAGGACGCAAGATTGAAATCGCCCCTCTTGCACGCGAAGCTGTTCATGAACTGGTTGACGCCGCCGGAGTTACCCATGGCGTGAATCGTGACGATATTTTTGAGAGGTCGGAAGGCCATCCGCTTTCAGTTCGCTATATAGTCGAAGGCCTATTGAGACTGGGTACCGATGAGGAGAGGCAGGAGTGGCTCGCCAATGGGCCATCTTACGGCGGCGACGTCAGTACTTTTTACGAGAGCGCATGGCGAGGCCTTGAGACAAATCCTGAGGCCAGAAGAATATTTGGCTATCTTGCACTAGCTGAGGGCGCAGTTGATCCAGCTCGACTCGATGAGATTGTTGACCGTGCATCGACGGATGCCGCTTGGCGCGAATGTCTCCATCTACTGCGCATCGATAGGCATGGACGTTGGTCCATCTTCCATAATAGCTTTCGGTTGTTCTTGCTGGAAAAAACGAGCACTCGCTTCGGTCTCAAGGACCCTAGGCTGTTAAAAGAACGATATATAGAGTTGGCGCAGCTTGCGAGCCGCTCGTCTCTCGATGATCCGCAGCGCTGGATGGAGCTTCGCTATAACGCAAGGGCAGACGAGGACGAAGCCGTTCTTAGGCTAGCGGCCCCCCATAGGCTCCGCGCTCAGTTTGTCGAAGGGCGTAACCCTGCAGATATCTACGCCGACATTCGCCTCGCGTTCCGTTCCGTCAGAACTCTGCGGGCTCCGACCTAAGTAAGCATGAAATTGAGATGCGGTCCGACGCCATCGGCGTGGAGGAATTGGTCGAAGCATATATTGCAACGGACCGGCTCGACGTCGCATTAGGTCTGATACAGGCGGGCGGCATTAGTTTACCAACAACGTCACCGTACATCGTAATTGATGCTCTTCTGCAGGCGGGTAGAAACGACGAAGCGCGCTTCCTGTTCGAAGAAAGCGAGCCGATTGAAAAGCTCCTTGGTTCCGAAGTGGTCGATCTGTGGCACCGGGACGAGGAGCTGTATAATTGGGCAGCGTATGCCCTGACGTTTCGGGAGCCGCGTCATTTCTTGGCTTGCCTCGATCGGTTGCGCGAACCTCTTCGTCAATTCGGTGACGGCAACAGCCTGGACGATCTTAAGGATGAGTTGAAATTAATAGCGGCTCGCAGTGAGTTTGAAGCCAAACCGGACCAAGAAGTCGAGGCTGTCGCTAAGCGACTTCAAGTAAGGGAGACCGTCTACACCACCTTATTTTTAATGGCAGCGGAGTCGGCCTATGATTCCGGCTTATATGACCTAGCGAAAAGCCACTTCCGAATTGTGGCCGAAAGCGCTCAGCAGTTTGACGACGATACTAGGCGCAACGCTGCCCGCATTCTGCTTTCTCTTGGCGAACTGGATCTTGCGGTCGCGTTTTTAGATAGGGTCGTTGCGCCAACGCTAGTTGAGGAATCCGGTTCGTCAACCAGATGGTTAGTACCGGCATCCCGGCGGATAATGACGCACGCCGCTTGTGAGGCGCAGCTGGCAACTAATCTGTCAGTCCGCTCGTATCCAGAATCGCAGTTACTGAATGCGTTTCAGCGCCGGCTTGAGGAGCTTGGCAGGCTGATTGGTCGAGGCCGAGCTGGCGAAAAGAAATCGGCCGAGTCGATTTGGCAGGAAGTTAGTGCAAATATCACTCTTTTGCAGTTAGGCGGGATTGAGGAGGCGTTTAGCTGGGAGCGTTATGAGCTGAATAAAGCGATGCCAACTATCGCAAGTGCAGTCGTGTTGATGTGTGGCGTCTACGGAGATGACGTGCGCCGCTTTGTATCCGGCAAGATTGATGAAATCCTTGAAGGCGAGCCCGGGCTTCTAGGCGGCTCAGACTTTCGTAGGGCGTACGCCGCAGCAATGTTTGCGCATGAAAGATCGTTGGCCGACGTTGAGCGGCGTTTAGCAATAACAGGGAGCATTGAGCGCCATAATACTCCACAAGAGTACGTGCAGGAGGTCGCCGAAATGGCCATCACACTGGCCCATTGCGGTGGAGTTGAACGAGCAGTTCAGTTACTCGGAGAAATGCACGACGGAGCCCTAGGAATTTCTCGCCCGCCGAAGAAGGATGCTCAGTACATTATGTGGAGAAATGTCTTCCAGAGGGCGTGTATTGAAGAGCCGGAAACGCGTAGTGCACGTGTGCGGTTTTTCTCTCGTCTTCTGGACGGGCTTTCTAATACAGAGGGCTCTGGATCTGCGTGGCGGGTGGCTCCCACTGTATTGATAGAAGCAGCTCAGGGTGAAACTCACTTAGCTATGGCGGCGGCGAGTCGGATGCAGGAAGCCGGCTTATTATCTTGGGAAGCGCTTGTCGGAGCCACCCTTAAGGGAGTGGCAAAGAAAAGGGACGAGCTTGCCGGATTGTGTGTTGTGCTATTCGGGCGAATTGCATTGCCATTTTCGAACGGCTATGACGATGAAATATACCCATTGCTTTTGCAACTCGTCCGGAGTGATCGGAGAGAGGCCGCAATGTTGGCCGCGATTGATCATATTCAAGTTGACGCACAGGGACAGATCCGAGAAGCATACCTAAACCAAGTTGACGTGATTGCCCGAAGAGCTGGCACGCCAAACCTTGCTAGAGTCAGTGAGTTGTTGGACGCGGAGGTCGACCGCCAAGTCAGGCTCAGCGACGACCCTTACATGGGCCTGAATTCGCTGGCAGAGCTCTCCACCGCGCTGCGAGAGCAAAAAGACGATAAGAAGATCTATTATGCAGTGAAAGCATTTGAGCGCATCGCAGCGCACAGTGAATACCAAGAAGTTCGCGAGTTCGTCACGCTGCCAGAACTGGTCTGGTGCACTATTTGATGCAAGGCAACACATAGCTCACTTGAGCGCTCTCGCCGAAGGACAGGGATCGTGGGGAGAATGGCAGAGTGGAACGAAACTAAGACTCTATCAGCTTCGGGTCGACCTTGAGGGTGAGCAAGCGCGGCTTGATGCCTTTGACGTCTTCGCGCGGGATATGGCACGCGGCGGTGAATGGTCCTCTTCACTTATTCCGGATCTTGCGTCGGTCTTCGAATTGATCTCGCCGAGGCCGTCATGGTCAGAAATGTGGGGTGCGCTAACCGATCATTTGTCGTTATTTCGCGATTATCGATTGGGTCGCGACTTATTAGAGCCGGAGATCGAAAAATCACCGGAAGACTTAGTTGCAGAACTGCTGTTTCAAGCAATTGATCTCTCTTCAGTAGAATTAAGTCGACAGGTAAAGGTTGCTACTAGCGAGATCGTAGACTGGGATGGAGGTCCCGCAGTTATCGTTGCTTTGTTGAATAGACTTTCAATTGCTGGTGGTGACCACGTTCTCGAAGCGGCAAGCTTGGCTTGGGGATTGCGTTATGTATCCGAAGTTAGCGCCTGGGCTGCTACTGAATCCGAATCGTGGTCTCGAAATGACGATTTGGCGATAATTAGATATGGAATGCTATTCGCGAATGAATTCGAGCGAGATTTCGAAATTATGTCTCGCGAGCTTCCGGGAATATATCGTCTGGTTCTTCTTCCTTCACAAGAATCCGCTGCCCAGAACTATGACCCTCCCTCCGGTTTCTCGGAAGTTTCCTCGGGCATGTGGACCGAAGACTCATTCTCACTAACCTGGCCCCTTGAAAGGCCACTGAACATTCTTGAACGAGCGACTAGATTTAAGCCGTCGAGCATGCGGATACGTGCGGCGCAACTTATGCGAGACGGCAGAGGAAATGCCGAGTTCAGTCGGGAAGCAGTTTCTGCTTTGGAGAGTAAATTTAGACGTCTCGAACTTCGAATCTTTCATCGCCGCTTGCCGGTGTCAGCTGCCTTTCGAGCTGCGAGGAGAGTCGCGGGCGAGTTGGCCTCGGCAGGCGAGCTTGATCTTGGTTGCGCTCCGTTGTTTCTTTCGAGCTCAGGTGCACCCGATCTAGAGACGTTTGCTTTCGCGCCGGTGCCGCGACCGCATGTAATTGACCGGCCCAGAATACCGTCAGCATATGAAACCGGTGATCTAAGAAATTGGTTAGATGGGGAGGGAGCTACGCCTTTTCACAAAGCCACCTCTAGCGACAAAAATATCATAGCTGCGGCTGGTTCATTCGATAGGGTCTCTATGCGACGAGATGCAGTTGAAGAACATCTGCTGCTATATTCAGACATCGATCCTGATGCCGTAGACTTGGATGAAGTGATATCGGCGCTGCCAAGGTTAATTTTGTGCGACGGCCCGACGCCTCTTTATAGAGAGACCGCCGTGGGAGGGATCGTTTCAATAAAATCAGACATCGCAGGTTCTATTCCCGACCGAATGATTACGGTTTGCCCGATTCTCGCAGGCCAAATCGGTCTTTTTCCTACGGGACCGAATTTGATGTCCTATCAGGATAAGTCGGGGCAAATTCAAATAGAGACAGTCTGGTGGCGGGATGGTGGAGCATACCGGCGAAGCAGCGATGGTGTATTACGCGGTGAAGGGTTTGTGGTAACCGCCACGGATGTCGCGTTTGCGCGATTGCGGCCCTTCCTTGGAGAAACATCGCGATCCCATCTCTGGAGACGTATGAAATCTCAGGATGCGCCCCAAGACGACGGGGCAAAGTATCGCCTTCTTGATCCATAAGCTCAAAAACGTAGAAAGCATCCGCAGAGCCGTACTGGCTCTCGGTTATGTGCCGGAGCGTAACAGGGGTGGTAAACATTCTCGTTTGTGCTATGAAAAAACGTAACGATAACAATGGGAAGATAGAGCGCCGTCGCAATCCTTTCCTGGGCACCAGTTAATCGCTCAGTGACATTTTGATATTGTGCAGGAAAAAAGGCCCGCTCTTTCGAACGGGCCTTTCTCATTTAACCACGATGCCTGCAGCTCACTTCCCAGCCAGCACGTCCACCAGCGTCGTGCCCAGTCGCGCCGGTGACGGCGACACCCGGATGCCCGCGGCTTCCATCGCTGCGATCTTGCTCTGCGCGTCGCCCTTGCCGCCGGAGACGATGGCGCCG
>JAPLPC010000287.1 GCA_026400425.1 Hyphomicrobiales bacterium
TCGTGATCGGCGAGGGCGAGCGCGACGAAGCGCCGATGCTGTTCATCGGCGAAAAGGTCGGCATCAATGCAGGCCCTAAAGTCGATATCGCCGTCGATCCGCTCGAAGGCACCACGCTGTGCGCCAAGGACATGCCGGGCTCGATCGCGACGCTCGCGATGGCAGATGGCGGCACGCTGCTGCATGCGCCGGACGTCTATATGGAGAAGCTGGCGATCGGCCCGGGTTACGACAAGTACCTGCTCGACCTCGATGCGCCGCCGGCCGAAAATATCGCGCGCCTTGCGAAGGCCAAGGGCGTGCCGGTGTCGGAGATCACCGCGCTGGTGCTGGAGCGTCCGCGCCATGAAGCGCTGATCGCGGCGATCCGCGCCACCGGCGCCTCGCTGCGCCTGATCCCGGATGGCGACGTCGCCGGCGTCATTCCCACCACCGATCCCGACAAGTCCGGCGTCGATATCTATCTCGGCACCGGCGGCGCGCCAGAAGGCGTGCTGGCGGCGGTGGCACTGCGCTGCATCGGCGGGCAGATGCTGACCCGCCTGATCCTCGACACCGACGAGAAGCGTGAGCGCTCCCGGAAGATGGGCGTCACCGATCCGAAGATGATCTATCGCATCGAGGACATGGCGAAGGGCGACTGCCTGTTCGCGGCCACCGGCGTCACCGACGGCGCGCTGTTGTCGGGCGTCAAGTTCCGCGGCAACGTGATCGAGACCGAGACCATCGTGATGCGCTCGGTGACCGGCACCGTCCGCATCATCAAGGGCGAGCATCGCCAGCTCGACAAATTCCATCTCGATTGAGCCAGGCGCAAATGCCCAAAAACCAGAATGTCGAAATCCGCCCGGTCGGCCCCGATGAACGGGCCGCCTGGGAACCGCTGTGGCAGGGCTATCTGACCTTCTACAAGGCCACGCTGCCGCCGCTCGTCACCGACACTGCTTGGAAGCGGTTTCACGATGCCAACGAGCAGATGTTTCTGCTCGGCGCCTACGTGGACGGCAAGCTCACCGGNNCTACGTGGACGGCAAGCTCACCGGCATCGTGCAGTTCCTGTATCACCGCTCGTCCTGGACGCCGGGCGACTATTGTTATCTGCAGGACCTGTATGTCGACGACAGCGCCCGCGGCCTCGGTGTCGGCCGCACATTGATCGAAGCGGTGTATGCGAAAGCCAAAGCCGACGGCTGCAGCCGCGTGCACTGGCTGACCCAGAACGAGAATGCGCAAGCGCGGATTCTGTACGATCAGGTGGCCGACAATTCCGGTTTCATGCAGTATCGCAAGATACTCTGATCCTGTGTCCCGGACGCAATGCGCGCGAAGCGCTGCGTTGCTGATCCGGGACCGTATCAAACGCCGGGGTCTGCAACGGTCTCGGCTCGGCGCAGCAGCGTGAAGAACGCTGCGGCTGTCCGGGACGCCAACGACCCAATCATAAAAAATAAACTGGGAGCGAAATCATGAGTGATATCACCGCCGTCAAAGCCCTGATCTTCGACGTGTTCGGCACCGTCGTCGATTGGCGCTCGAGCCTGATCGACGACCTCGGCAAATGGGGCAACCAACGCGGCATCACCGCCGACTGGACCGCGCTCGTGGATGCATGGCGGCTGGCTTACATGCCTTCCATGGACACCGTGCGCCATCATCCCGAGCGCGGCTTCGTCAAGCTCGACAAACTCCATCGCCAGTCGTTGGAGACCCTGGTCGAGAAGTTCGGTATTCAGGGGTTGACCGACGACGATCTCCATCATCTGACGCTGGGCTGGCACCGCCTGCATCCGTGGAAGGACTCGGTGGCCGGGCTGACGCGGCTGAAGACGAAATACATCATCAGCCCGCTGTCGAACGGCAATGTTGCATTGCTTACTAACATGGCAAAGTTCGCCGGCCTGCCATGGGACCTGATCATGAGCGCCGAACTGTTCAAGCACTACAAGCCCGATCCCGAGAGCTATCTCGGCGCTTGCGAGATGCTCAGCCTGAAGCCGGCGGAGGTGATGATGGTCGCCGCCCACAACAACGACCTCGACGCCGCGCAGAAATACGGATTGAAGACCGGCTTCGTTCCGCGCATCACCGAATACGGCCCGCACCAGAACCGAGACTTCAAGGCCGACGGCGACTGGGACGTGGTGGCGGATGATTTCGAGGATATGGCCAAGCGGATGGGATGCTGAGCGCTTCGTTCCCGTCCTGCATTTGCGGAAACGCGCGTCGCGGCCTATTCCTGTCGGATGTCCCCATCGACCGACATTCCCGAACTGATCCATCCCGCTTTTCTCGGCGTGACCCAGTCCGCCACCGGCCGTATCTGGCGCGACCGGGTGGATGAGCGAGGTGCCGCGCGGGCGCTGGCCATGGTGCAGCGGTTGAAGCTGCCGGAGATGCTTGCGCGGGTCATCGCGGGCCGTGGCATCGCGCTCGATGCGGTCGAGGATTTCCTCGATCCCACCATCCGCAAGATGATGCCGGATCCATTCACCGTTACCCAGATGGAAGCTGCCGCGAAGCGGATCGCCGATGCAGCGGAACGCCGCGAGCAGGTCGCGATCTTCGGCGATTACGACGTCGATGGCGCGACCTCCGCGGCATTGCTGGCCTGGCATCTGCGCCATTGCGGCCTCGATCCCGCGATCCACATTCCCGACCGCATCTTCGAAGGCTATGGCCCCAATGTGGATGCGATCCGCGCGCTGGCCGCGAAGGGCAATACGCTGCTGGTCACCGTCGATTGCGGCACGACGAGTTTCGAGCCGCTGGCGGAGGCGAAGACCCTCGGCATGTCCGTGGTCGTCATTGATCACCATCAGGCCAATGAAGAACTCCCCGACGTCGATGCCGTGGTGAATCCCAATCGCCTCGACGACATCTCAGGCCTTGGTCATCTCGCCGCCGTCGGCCTGGTGCTGATCACGCTGGTTGCGCGCGCGCGGCTTCTGGACGCCCGAGAAGCCCGAGCCGAACCTGCTCGACATGCTGCATCACGTGGCACTCGGCACCGTCGCCGACGTCGCGCCGCTGATCGGTCTCAACCGCGCCTTCGTTGCCAAGGGGCTGATCGCGTTGCGTCGGCGCGATCATGTCGGCCATGTCGCCTTGATGGACGTGGCGCGCCTCAATGGTCCGCCGGAGGCCTGGCATCTCGGCTTCATGCTCGGCCCGCGCATCAATGCCGGCGGCCGCATCGGCCGCGCCGATCTCGGCGTGCGGCTGCTGCTCGAAGGCGATGTGTCGGAAGCGGCACGGATCGCGGCCGAGTTGGATCGCCTCAATGTCGAGCGCCGCGTCATCGAACAAGCCGCCGAGGCGCAGGCTGAAGCCGAGGCGTTGGCGTCGCTTGGCCTCGAGGACAAAGGCAGTGTCATCGTCACCGCAAGCGAAGGCTGGCATCCCGGAGTGGTCGGCCTCGTCGCCTCGCGCCTGAAAGAGAAATTCGCGCGCCCCAGTTTTGCGATTGCGCTCGAGCCCGGCGGCATCGGCACCGGCTCGGGCCGCTCGATCTCCGGCGTCGATCTCGGCAAGGCGGTGCGGCAGGCAGTGGCCGATGGTTTGCTGATCAAGGGGGGCGGTCACGCGATGGCGGCGGGCGTCACGCTGCGGAAAGAAAAGCTCGGCGAATTCCGCGCTTTTCTGGAGGAGCGTCTTGCGCCCGACGTGGCGAAATCTCGCAACGAGAAAGAACTGTTTATCGATGGCGCCGTTACTGCGCGTGGGGTCACCGTCGATCTCGTCAACACGCTCAACCGTGCCGGACCGTTCGGACAGGGCAATCCAGAGCCGGTGATCGCGTTGCCTGCACACCAGCTCGCTTATGTGGATGAAGTGGGCCAGGCGCATCTGCGGCTGCGGCTGAAGGCATCCGACGGCGCCATGGTCAACGGCATCGCGTTTCGCTCCATCGGCCAGAAGCTCGGCAATGCCCTGCTGGAGTATCGCGGCCAGCAGGTCCATGTCGCCGGCTCGCTCACCGTCGATCGCTGGCAGGGCCAGGAGCGGGTGCAGA
>JAPLPC010000017.1:0-1490 GCA_026400425.1 Hyphomicrobiales bacterium
TGAGCCCGGCCATGGCCGCGGAAAAATGCCCGCTGAGCGACGAAGTCATCGCCAAGGCAGGCGGCTTCGCCAATGCTGTGACGGCCGCGGTGAAGACCGAATTTAGCTGCGAAGGCGCTTTTCGTGTGCTCGATCTCTGCCAGGTCGGATCGACCGCCGATAACGCGCTGTCCGACATGGTTCTGAGCAAATGCGAGCCGCGCTTTTTGCCGAAGGCGCAATCGGCCACCAAGGTCGCCTATGAGAAGGCGCGCGCAAAATGCAGCAAGATCGCCGCGAAAGAGGGCACCATGTATCAGGGGCAGGCCGCCGTGTGCACGGCCCGGACCGCACGCGATTTCGCGCGCAAATATGGAACGAGATCGTAACACGGTGAAGCCGTGCGCAGCGCGCCGCAGCGAAATTCATGGCTTGATCGCTCGTGATGCCGGGGATCGTTTCACCACACATCCCATATTGCGCGATAGGCACGAGACCGAACGATGACCGACGTTTTTCAACTCAATCGCTATTTCGAGCGGATCGGTTTCAGCGGCGCGACTGCGCCTGATCTTGCGACCCTCACGGCAATTCATGCCGCACATGTCGAGGCGATTCCGTTCGAAGGGCTCGACCCGCTGCTGCGGCGTCCGATCAAGCTGGATCTGCCATCGCTGCAACGCAAGCTGATCGACGGCCGGCGCGGCGGCTATTGCTACGAACACAATGCGGTGCTGCGGGCAGCGCTGCAGACGATCGGCTTCAGGGTCAGCGGTCTCGGCGGGCGCGTGCGCTGGAATGCGCCTCCCCAAAGCCCGCTCGGGCCGAAGACCCATATGTTGCTGAAAGTCGATCTGCCCGACGGTTCGTATCTGGCCGACGCCGGTTTCGGCGCCTGCCTGCTGGATGCGCCATTGAAGCTTGTCGCAGACGTCGAACAGACCACGGCGATGGGCACGTATAAGATCACCGAGGCCGACGGCCTGCTGTGGCTCGCCGCCAAACGGTCCGGCGGGTGGCGCACGATGTATGTCTTCGACCTGACGCCGCAACTCGCGTCGGACTACGAGCTTGGCAACTGGTTCACGTCGACGAGCCCGCTGGTGCCTTTCACCACCGCCCTGGTCATGGAGCGCGTCCACAACGAGCAGCGCATCAAGCTCGTCAATCGCCGTCTGATCGTCGAGGCGCGCGATGGTCAGCCGGTGTCCGAACATGTCATCGGCAGCGCGGAAGAGTTGCGCCGGGTGCTGGACGAGACCTTCGGTGTCTCACCGCCGGTCCCGGCCGACGCGATCTTTGCGATGATCGGCGAACGTGGTCCCGAGCGCTGAAGGGCGCGCGTCGACGGCGATGGGCGATTTGTTGCGGCGGATGACGCCTTCGGTTAAGCCACCCCACGTTCATCATCGGGGTCCCGTCATGTCGTTGTCATCCGCCAAGAACTACGCGCTGCGCGCCGCCAAATCGCAGGACCAGAAGGAGGCCACCGAGCTTTTGTCCAAGGCGAT
>JAPLPC010000017.1:1510-2238 GCA_026400425.1 Hyphomicrobiales bacterium
CTCAGGATGCCAAGATCAAGAAGATCGCCAAGGGCGGCTGACGAAGCGCGCGGCTTCGGGTGAACTTTCCGGCCGCCGATACGTTCTGTGTGCATCACATCATCCATCGAAGGATAGACCATGAGCGCGCTCAGCAACGTCAAAGAACATATGGAAATCATCGGCGCCGATGGCGTGCATGTCGGCACGGTCGATCGGGTCGAAGGCAATCGCATCAAGCTGACCAAGAAGGACAGCGGCGAGGGCCACCACAAGGGTCATCATCATTTCATCGACGGCGGCCTGATCGCCGAAGTCGAAGGCGACAAGGTGCGGCTGTCCGCCAATGCAGCGGTGGCCGTCTCGATGGAAGAAGAGAAGTAAGACTAAACGGTCCGTCTTGACGATCCAGTCACGCGTGATGCCCGGGCTTGTCCCGGGCATTTGCGTGTTTGGTTGAAGCGCTATGCCGACAGAGGTTACTTCACCTCCATCTGCAGACCTTCCTTGTCGATGATGCCCTTGAATTTGGCGGTCTCGGCTTCGATGAAAGCCTGATACTGCGCCGGCGAGCCGTAGTCGGTTACGGCGCCCATTGCTGCGATGGTTTTCTTGGCGGCGTCGGTGCCGAGCAGGATCTTGATCTGCTCGTTGAGCGCGGTCACGGGCTCGGTGGGCGTGCTCTTCGGGTAGAACACGCCGAACCAGGTCGAGACGTCGAAATTGGCAAGCTCCTTGACGCCGGTCTC
>JAPLPC010000640.1 GCA_026400425.1 Hyphomicrobiales bacterium
CACGATCCAGGACGGCACCAGCCAGGCCAGCAGGAACTGCGCACCCGGCTCGCGCCGCGCCCGCCATATCGCCGGCGCCGCCATGCCGGCCAGCGGTGCACCGGGCCAGAACGTCACCCAGAACAGCAGGAAATAGGTGCCGGGAGGCGCGCCATGGGATTCCTGGGCCGACAGCTTGCTGAGCATGTCGCCGCCGAGCGAATCCGAGAAGAAGCTCTGTCCGGCCTTGAGATAGATCGCCACGAACCATGGCAGCACCAGCAGCAGCGTCCAGGGAATGCCGGCCAGCGGCTTCAGCCGGCCGAGCCAGCCGACCGAACGATCCATGACGCCGAGTACCAGAATGGTGAAGCCGACGAACATCAGGATCAGCGGCCCCTTGACCAGGATGCTGACCGCCATGCCGGTCCAGAATACGACGGGTTCGAGCCAGCCGCCTTGCTTGTTGTCCTCGCCGCGCTGCCAGGCCAGATAGACCCGCGCCATAGCACCCATCACCATCATCACGGTGAGCAACAGCATGGCGTCGGTCTTGGCCATGCGGGCTTCGACATTGAGCAGCACCGAGCTGCACATGATCAGGCCCGCTAGAACCGCGCCGCGGCGGGTGACGAAAGCCAGCGCCGTCCAATAGGTGAGCAGCACCGCACCGATGGCGCCGAGCAGAGACGGCACCCGGTACAACCAGATACGGATATCGGCATTGGCCACGCCGAGCTTTTCGGCGACCTCGACCACCGCCGCCTGCATCCAGTAGATGCCGACAGGCTTCTTGTAGCGCACCTCGTCCTGGAACCGGATATCGACAAAATCGCCGCTTTCGACCATCTGCTTGGTCGCCTGCGCGAACCGCGCTTCGTCGCGGTCGATCGGTGGGATCGTGAAAAAGCCGGACAGGAAGAACAACAGGCTGCAGAGCGCCAGGAAAGCGACGGCGCGTCTGTGGCTGGTGGTGACGAAGTCCAGCATGCGCACGAGCGTACCGCCCGGATCGACGCGGGGTTTCTGCTCGCGGGGAGCGCCGAAGCGGGGTCTGTATTCGTTCTCAGCCATATCGTTGTCGCATACGCGGAAACGTCCGCCCGGACAACCAGTTGGCATGTTGCTACTGAATTCTGACCACAACTGTGTCTGCGGCGCCCATGGCATCCATGACGGTCAGACGGACGAAGCCCGGGCCGGGTGGATCGACCAGCCGCTGCCGCCGGCTGTCCAGCTCCCCGGCGGCCAGGCCGTTGACCAGAACGGTCATCGGCATCACCCCGCCAGCCACCTTGACCGGAACCGAGGACAACTGCCCCTCGCCGCTGCCGGCATCGATCCGAGACCCATGGAGCGGGAACTGGATATGCAGGGCCAGTTCGCTGCCGGAGCGGATCAGGTCGCCGGACGGCCTGAAGCGTCGCAGCGGCAGCGGGAGTTTGGCATTGCTGGCCACCAGCGTGCCTTTGGGCGCCTTGGGCAGCGGCGCCGGCAGTTTGCCGGTGCGCGCAAAGGCATCGAACAGGATCGGCGCCGCGGCGACCCGTCCGACCAATCCAGGCACCGGCGCACCATCGGGGCGACCGACCCAGACGCCGATGGTCATGCGGCCATCGAAGCCGACCGACCACGCGTCACGATAGCCGTAACTGGTGCCGGTCTTGAAGGCGATCCGGTTATGCGCGGCATTTTCCGGCGGTGGCGTTCCCAAAAGCACATTGCCGACCTGCCACGCCGCGACCGGCTCCATCAGCCGCAATGCCTCGCGATCATCGCCGCCCGAATCCTTGCTCGCGGTGGCCTGAATCAGTTCGCGCAGCGGCTTGACGCTACCGAGCCGGGCGACGCCGGTATAGAGCTGCACGAGATCATGGAGGGTCACGCCCACGCCGCCGAGACCCATGGCCAGACCCGGTGCCTCGCCCGCTGGCAAGACGAGGCTGCCGCCGGCCTGTTTGAGGCGTGACGTGAAACGCGATGCACCGACGCGATCGAGCAAGGCGATGGCCGGCACGTTCAGCGACAATTGCAGCGCCTTACGCACCGGCACCGTGCCCTGGAACGTCATGTCGAAGTTCTCCGGCGCATAAGCGCCGAAGCGCGCCGGGCGATCCTCGATCAGGCTTTCCGGATGCACGAAGCCGTCCTCGAAAGCGAGGCCGTAGATGAAAGGCTTGAGTGTCGAGCCCGGCGAACGCACGGCGCGGGTCATGTCCACCTGCCCGGCCCGGCGATCGTCGAAGTAATCGGCTGAACCCACATGGGCGAGGACATCGCCGCTCTCATTGTCCACCGCCAGAATGCCGATGGAGATGTTGCTGCCGAGCACGGTGGCGCGGTCGCGCGCCAGCGTCTCCAGCGCCTGCTGGATTCCGGCATCCAGCGTTGTCCGGATGATCGGCGTGTCCTTGCGCAGCGCAGCCGCCTGATCAGCCGCATGCGGTGCCAGGATCGGCATCGGCTTGCGCCACTTCGGCACTCCGACGGCCTTGGCCTGCATGGCGTCGGCGGCGGAGACACGCCCCTCGCCGACCATGCGCTCCAGCACGCGATCGCGCGCGACGCGGGCATTGCCGGGATGGCGATCAAGCCGACGATGTTCGGGCGACTGCGGCAGCGCCACCAGCAGTGCGGACTCCGCAAGCGACAGCCGCTTCGGCTCCTTGCCGAAATAGGCAATCGACGCGGCGCGAATACCCTCAAGATTGCCGCCGAACGGCGCCAGCGTCAGATACAGATCGAGGATCTGCTCCTTGCTCATCTGCCGTTCGAGCTGCAGCGCGCGCACGGCCTGACGGATCTTGGCATGGATCGAGCGTTCGCGCCGCGGCTCCAGCAGCCGCGCCACCTGCATGGTGATGGTGGAGCCGCCCGACACGATGCGGCCACGCGTCACAAGTTGCAGCGCCGCCCGCCCGAGCGCGAGCGGATCGACGCCGTGATGATCGTAGAAACGTTTGTCCTCGTAGCCGAGAAGGATTCTGAGATAGCCGGGATCGACGGAAGCACTCGATGTCAACGGCAGTCGCCATCGGCCGTCAGCCATCGCATAGGCGCGCAACAGCTTGCCGTTGCGATCGACGACGGTTGTGGAGACGATCTGAGCTTTGTCGAGAGGAAGCGGCCCAAGGGAATGGATGAAAGCGGCGCCAGCGGCGGCGGTGAGGATGGCGACAATCGACGTCGCAACGGCAACTCGACGTATCAACCGCCAGCCGTCATTGCGAGGAGCGCAGCGACGAAGGAATCCAGTCTTTGGCCAAGAACTGGATTGCTTCGCTTCGCTCGCAATGACGGAGTTGGGTTTGCTCATTTCGCCTTCGCGACCTCAACAACACCCGTGTTCGTTCGTCCGTAACGCGACGGATTGTACATATCCTCGACGCTCGCCTGCGGCAGCACGTATTTGCCCGGCGATACGGCCCGCACGATATAGGCCACGGTGAACACCGCCTTGTCATTGGCCTTGCGGTCGATCGCCGCCGTGAAGCGGTCGTCGCGGAACTCGGTGTTCACCGGCTCCTGCCCGTCCTCGATCCAGTCCAGCGTGCCGCTGTCGCCCGATGACACCAGATGCGGATTGTCGATCTCGAAACCGGCCGGCAGATAATCGGCCACCATGATGTGCCCGTATTCCGGCTTGGCTTCGGTGATCTTCAGCACCACGGCAAAGCGATCGTTCTGCCTGGCCTTGGTGATATCGGCGGACGTGCCGTCAAGTCTGTGATGGCTACGCTCGATCTTGAAGCCGTTCGATGCGGCCGGCTCCGGCGTTACCGGCGCACCGGTGACCGACACCACTGCTTGGATCGGCGTGTCGCCCGTGTTGGTGATCTTGATCGGCACGCCGGACAATTCAGCGGCCTTGTAGCTGCGATAGAGCGCGCTCTTCACCGCCGCGCCATTGACGTCCAGCGACAGCGTATTGGCCTCCTTGGCGAGCGCCCGCGCCGCCAGCACCAGCCACGCATTCTCCTGCGTCGAGGTGAACGGCGTCAGCCCGCGCGCCGCTTCGACCCGCTGCACCGCCTGGGTCAGCGTCGCCCGCGGCGCATTGCCTTCGCTGGCGAGCGAGACGAGTGCCGCCGCATCGCGCAGGCTGGAGCCGAAATCGGTGCGGCCGAATTCGATCACCGGCTTCGGCTTTAGACTCTCGACCGCGGCATTGTAGACACGCTCCGCACGCACGCGGTCGCCGACCAGCGCCAGTGCCGCG
>JAPLPC010000404.1 GCA_026400425.1 Hyphomicrobiales bacterium
CAGCGCTGCGAGTGTCGGATAATTCATCTGCGCCAGGAAAGCTGGATTGGCATAGACCAGACGATCGAGACGATAGATCAGGACGCCGACCGGCATCAGGTCGAGCAGTATGCGGTCGCGCGCGATGTCGCCGTGCGGGGCTGTGGGTGGCGCGGCCAGCCAGGCCGCCGGTGCTTCCACCTCGCTGTCGGCGGGATCGACCTGTTCCGCAAGCGCCGTATTGGGAGCGGTGATCAGGCCGGTTTCGGATTCCAGTCGTGCGGACAGCTGCCGCGCGAGTTCATTGAACGCGCTGTTCTCGCCCGGCGACAGTGCCGGCGATTTCGGATCGCCTGGTCGGAACTGAACGACGTTTTCGGGTGGCTGCACGGTGGAGATCGCTTCGGTTATCTGGATCAGTTGTGGCGGGATCGACTCTGAAGAGGGGGCCTCGGGCGGCGTAATCAGTTCGTCGATGCGATCATCCACCGGTCCGGCCTGCGCCACATCCGCCGACAGCGGCCGTGGCGGCAAATCGCCCGGCGGCTCATCCGGATGGCCGGCGTAGCGTCGTGTGTTCAAGCGGTTGATGCCGTCGAGATCACGGCAGATGCCAAAACCACGATAGCCGGCAAAGCGGCGCTCGCGGTCGTGCAGCGGCAGTGCCGACATCTCGACGGCAAGGCGATCGCCATGATCCGTCGGCCAGAGCAGGTTCAAGCCGCTCCAGGTCTGCCGTGTGACCAGCGCCTGGGCAAAGCGATGATCGGGATCGAGATTGAATGCGGCGGAGATCTCGCTCCATTTGCGGCCGGACATCGCGGCCGTATGCGGCCCGATCAGGTGTAGAAAGTCGCCGCTGTCGATGCTGAAGATGTCGTCGGCATCGAGCTGCCAGACGAAGCGCAGCGGTGTGGTGCGCAGCGCCGGCGTGTCGGGTGCAGCCGGATGATCGACCATAGCTTGAGGGGAGAGAGCGGCAGCGCCTGCGTCGTCAGGTCGAAGTTCAGGCGGAAGCTCAGGCATGGCGACCTCGGCAGGCGCGACCGGCTGTTCGACCGCCTCATCAACGGCGGAGCTCTGAATCAAATCTTGCTGAGCGTGATCGTCCGGGGTGTGCTCGTGTTGAGCATGACTGTCGTGGAGCTGATTATCTCGCGGGAGATTGTCTTGCACGTGATCGCCACGCGTAAATTGATCGACAGGCGCGAGCGCTGGATCGACTTCGACGACATCGGCCAGCAAATCCGCGAGCGGCAATGGCGCGTCGCTTTCCGTATCTGGCGTCGCCTCTCCCGTCAGCTCCGCCTCGGTCGGCGCGGCATGCAGGGCGCTAGGTGCGATCAGCGCTACCAAACCGACGTCGCTGCCGCTGCCGACGCGCTGCAGGACCATGCTGCCGAAGCCGACCGGGGTCTCCGCACGGCCATCCTTCAGCGCGTGATCGCGCGCGGCGTCGAGGCCGGCATCGGTGAGATTGCGGAAACCGAGCAGCGCGCGCGCGGTGTCGCTCGCACCGGCAAACAGGCCGTCGCGGGCGAAGGCGGCGATCGGCGTCTCGATGCCGTCGGTGAGGTTTTGCAGCCGCTCCATCAGCGACATGCCGCGGCCTGCAATCGCGCCGGTGGCCACGATCAACAGGCCCGCATCGCCATCTGTGAATTCCAGCTTGGCACAGGCACACGTCATCAGGCCGCCGAGGGCCGCACCGAACCCGCGCAATCGCTCTAGCCGCGTGGTATCGGGCGCTGGCATGCGCCCCGACAGCTGCATCACTTGGCGGCGATGCGGATCGGCGGGGCCGAATTCTCGCCCACTCAAATCCGCGGAATTGCGCGCGCCGAACAGTTTAGCACCGACCGGGTTCGCCCACAGCACCCGCTTGCCATCGAGCGACCAAAGCCAGGCCGGGTAGGCACTGGTGGCATGCATGGCAAGCCGTGCATCTCCCACGCCCCACAACTGACTTTTCGCATTGCTCATTGGCACTTCATGGCTGAGTCGCCGCGTGTCTGCCTCGTCCGAGCGGTATGATCTGCGGGGCAAACGGCAACATGCTTAACACTTCGTTAGTATCGCTTGCAGACGAGGCGAGGTCCATGTCCGCGCCGACTTCCCACAGGCCTAACCGATAACAACGTTAATTTGATGCCGCGGTTCTTGGTCACGCCGAAACCAACCGTCGCGGTATGGCGTTCAATGTTGCAAAAGTGCGCCAAAGGTCCACGATGCCTTTGGCCGCGCATTGCGTCACAACGGCGACGCCGAGCGTGGCTAGGCTGCAGATGATTTACGAAGGCGAGGCTTTGCGTCTCGACCGTGATCAAGGAGAGGGACATGACCGAGAACAAGTTCGAGTTTCCAAAAGAAATGCGCGCGATGGCCGAGGCCAGCTTCGACCAGGCCCGTCTGGCCTTCGATAAATTCATGAGCAACGCGCATACCGCGGCGGCATCTATGGAAAACCGCGGCGAGAGCGTGCGCTCCAGCGCCAAGGATGTCAGTTCGAAAGCGATCAGCTTCGCCGAGCAGAATGTTGCGGCGTCGCTCGAACACGCGCAGAAGTTGCTCCAGGCCAAGGATCTCGGCGACGTCATGCGGCTGCAGAGCGAATATGTGCAGAATCAGATGAAGTCACTGGCCGAGCAGGCGAGCGAAATGGGGCAGATCGTCAGTCGCGCGGCAATGGAAGCAGCACAGCCCAAGGTGTAAGCAACTGCTAACGCGCCTACTGTTGGCCATAACGTTTGTTGGTAAGAACAAAGGCAACTAAGGTATTTGAGTGCAACCAAAGGTTGAGCGCGCTGCGGGCCGTATCGGGCAGCGCGCTTTTTTATGGCCGATATGCATTATTGCAATGCAATATACTATTGCATTGCAATATATCGCCGTGTTATTGCTTTAACTACGTTCAGACGCCGCCCAGATTTAAGGCGGCTGACGGTTTTCCGCTGATCNNNCGTTTGTTGATGCGATCCGCGGTCCTGACTTCACCCATTGTTGTTTATACGAAGGATGCACGTTATGGCCGACCAGACCAATCCGTTCACGTCTTCCGTCATTCCGCTCCACATGCCGGAGCAGATGCGAGCCTTCGCCGAAAAGGGCGTCAATCAGGCACGCGAAGGCTATGCCAAGCTCAAGGATGCTGCCGAGACCCACAACAGCACGATGGAAGCTGTGTTCACCACCGCGACCAAGGGCGCTGCCGAGGTTTCCTCGACCCTGATCGACATCGCCAAGACCAATGTGAATGCCAGCTTCGATTTCGCTCAGTCGCTGGTCGGCGTTAAGTCGCCGGCGCAGGCTCTCGAACTGTGGTCGGGCTTCGCCAAGAGCCAGTTCGAAGCTTTCACTGGCCAGTCCAAGCAGCTAGCCGAGATTAGCCAAAAGATTGCGGCTGAAACGGCCGAGCCGATCAAGGCCGGCGCCAGCAAGCTGATGCAGCCCGCCGCCTAAGCGGAGCAATCATCGATAGAACAAAGCCCGGGCTTTGAGCCCGGGCTTTTTTTGCGTTCGAATCCCGCATCGCGGCTTGCCAAAGCAAAGCGTTGCACCTAGTTTCCCGCTTGTTCGGGCACCCCTTGTTTTTGGGCCGCCGTGAAGATGCAGTTGTAGCTCAGTTGGTTAGAGCGCCTGTTTGTGGAGCAGGAGGTCGCTGGTTCGAGGCCAGCCAACTGTACCAACAAATCCCACACTCTCAGATATTCCGATCCTGTTGATCAAACTGCGGTCGATCCAGCGCTAGGCGCATGGAACTTCGGCATGGCGCCCTACGTTTGCTTCGAAACGCAGGAGCGCTTCATGGACGATATCGAGATCAGCGACACCGGCATTGCCGTCATGTGCGACATCGCCCGTGCCTCCGGCTTCGACCTCGACGACGACAAGCAGGCTGTGGTCGATCACCTCATCGCGCAGGGATTGGTGACACAAACCGGCAAACATGAGCCGGATCCCAGATATGAGGTGACCAAAAGGGGCCAGCACGAGCTCGATCAACGCGGCGTCGGCGTGAACGAATCCTGACGGCCAGCCCCCGCTAGCCATTCGGGCACAGCGTGGCGGCGATCCCGTCGCCGATTGTCTTGCTCCAGAGAACTGCCCCGCTGGCGCTCAAATGAACGCCGTCGCTGGTGAAACCGGCAGTCATCGGCGGCATGGCGATGACGGAAGCGCCGACGCTCCGGGCTATCTCAGGAAGTGCGGCATTGTACGCGTCGATGGCCTGCATTGTCCGATGTCCGACCTCGCTGCCGGCTTCGAGGCCGGTGATCGTTGCAAGCGCGAGGCGGGAGCTCATGGTCTGCAATCCCGCAAGCAAGTCTTGGTAGTTTTTCTTGTAGGTCTCGACGGTTTCAGCCTTCTCCGCATCATTCATGCCGAGCGAA